>NZ_CALLYO010000440.1 GCF_937858865.1 uncultured Amaricoccus sp.
CTGGCCAGCCCCTGCACCGCCGGAACGCTCGCCTGACTAACCGGGTTGACTTCGCGGGGGAGGAACAGAACCCGCAGGGCGCGACCCGCCCTAACCCTTCATCACCTCCGCCCAGTCGACCGCGGCGAAGAGCGGCCGCAGCTCGTCGGTCGAGAGGCCGGCCTCCTTCGCCTGCGCGACCGCCTGCACCAGGCCGGCCACCGCCCGGGCGCTGCCGCCGGCGTCGAAGGCCTGCAGCGGAGTCAGGGTGTCGATCGCCACGGCAACCCCGAGCTTGGCGGAGGCCTCCTCGGCGAGGAGCTCGGCGATCGGCTGAAGTACCCAAGTCGCGAGGTGCCTCTGCGCCTCGCGCACGAGCGGCCCCTGCGCCGCCACCGCGAAGAGGCCGGGGAGGACGCCGAAGGCTGCCATGATCGCCCCACTGGCCGCCTCTAGCGTCTCCGCCGCCATGGAGCGGCTGAGGTCCGGCGTGAGGTCTGCCGGCCGCCAGTCGGCCGCCGGCGCCGGTCCGCCGGCCGCGGTGACTTGCACCGACTCGCGGAGGAGCACCCGCCCGCGGCGACGGCGGAAGGAGCGGCCGAGCTCCTCGTTGCTCGTCTCGGGGTTCTCTGGAAAGGGCACGACCTGGCTACCGATCGGCGCGAGCTCGTAGACCTCCGCCAGCGCCGACTCGAGCGCGTGAAGCATCCCCGCCGTCAGCGCCGAGCGCCGCAGCGGCGCAGTGCCGGTCCAGGGGGCCACCGGGTCACTCCCCAGCCGCAGGTGCAGCACCTCGGCCGCGAGGGCCGTCTCCGACCGCCCACCGCCCGCCTCGGAGACGCTGACGCGATAGGCGCGGGGTCGGCCGTTCCTTGTGCTGAGATCCCAGTCGGAGGCCGGCACGAGGCCTTCCTCGCGGATGAGGAACAGCGCCTCGCCCCGGAGCGCCAGAGAGCGCGCCAGCATTGCCATCGTGCGCCGGTCGAGGAGGTCTGTCCCCTCGACGGTCGCGATGGCGAAGGCGCTCTCCCAGAGCGAGGTGCAGGCCTGCACCGTCGCCGTCAGCTCGCCGAGACCGGAGCGCCCGGCGATGTAGCTCTGCCTGGCGGAGAGGATCTCCGCCGTGTAGCCGGTGCCGGAGCTCCGCCGCTCCTGCGGCTGCGCGCGCCCGAAAAGCCGGTGCCAGATACCCATCACGGAGCCCGCCTATGACAGGCTCCCAGGACTCGCCGTGCGAGACCTCGGTCGTCGCGGCGGCGAAGGGCACGAGCGGCGGCCGCCAGGCGCCGCGGCCGCCTTCCACGATGAAGGCGCAGGTGCGCTCGCCCCAGCGCCACGAGATCCAAGACTCGATGCGCCGCCAGACCAGTTCGGGCATAAGATTGGAGGCGGCCACGGAAAGGAAGCCACCTACCTCCGGCCAGGTCGCGGGAGTGCCCTCGATGATCTGCAACGTCGTCGCCATCACCGCCACCTCGCGCTGGCATGGAGCGCCGGCCGCTCGGGCAGGATGAGGCCTGAGGCCCGCGCCTCGACCTCGGTCTCGGTATATGCAGGCGCCGTCACGAGGCTGATCTCCTCCAGAGCAACGCCTGAAGGATGGTCCGGATGATCGCCCGTCCCTCGGCCGGGTCCTCCTCCTCGACCCGCTCGGCCTCCTCGGACGGCACGGCCGAAGGCGGCGGGATCCGGAAGCCCGGGCTGAGGCCGACCACGAGCCCGGCCATGAAGCCGGCGAAGAAGTCCCGGAAGTAGGAGGTCTCCGCGATCTCCGGCGCGATCTCCGCGTCGAAGGCGAGGGCTTCGTCGCTGTCGCGCAGCACGAGGCCGCCCGTGAGCTTCGAAGCCAAGGGCTTGTCGTAGGAGTGTCCGAGGAGGAGGTGGATTTTGGCCTTTGGGTCCTCGAGGCGCGCCACCGATGGGTAGCAGAGGCCGTCGTCGTCAGCGTGGTCGGCGAGGGAAAGCGACACCAGGCGCTCGTAGGGGTCGAGCTCCAGGCGCTCCCAGACCGCGGACATGAGCTTGATGCTCATGGGCGCAGCTCCCGAGGAGCGTGTCCCAATCCGCTCGCTAACCCATTGGCGCGCAAAGGCCGGGATACCGGCGTCGTGTCCCGAGCCACACTACACGACAGGGCTGGCTGAGGGCGGGATGAGGTGATCTTCTGGACGA
>NZ_CALLYO010000441.1 GCF_937858865.1 uncultured Amaricoccus sp.
CCCCCAGGCGGGCGCTTCTCGCCCGCCGGGTCGGGCGCTGCCCTCCTCGGCCTGGGGCGGCGGGGCGGATGGGGCGGGCTGCTTCGGACGGGCTCCGATCCGACTCACGGCGAGGGAAGGGCCGCGCGCTGGGGGCGGCGGGGCGGACGGGGCGGGGGGTCACACGACGAGCTGCTGGCCGAGTTCGAGGACGCGGTTGGAGGGGAGGCGGTAGAAGCTGGTGGCGTCGGTGGCGGCCTTGGTCATCGAGATGAAGAGCTGGTCCTGCCAGAAGGGCATGCCGCCCTCGCGCGAGGCGCGGAAGGAGCGGCGGCTGAGGAAGTAGGAGGTGCTCATCATCTCGAGCACGATGCCGTCGCGGCGGGCGAGGGCGAGGGCCTTGGGCACGTTCGGCACCTCCATGTAGCCGTAGGTGAGCGTCACCCGCCAGAAGCTGTCGGCGAGCGGCTCGACGGCGATGCGCCCGGCGTCGCTGACCGAGGGGGTGGTGGCGGTGGTGACGGTGACGACGAAGTTGCGCTCGTGCAGCACGTGGTTGTGCTTGAGGTTGTGCATGAGCGCGGCGGGGGCGGCGTCGGGGTCGGAGGTGAGGAAGACGGCGCTGCCGGGGACGCGGGCGGGGTGCGACTTCTTCAGCATCCCGACGAGCTGGTCGAGCGGGAGGCTCGCCGCGTGCGCCTTGGCGTTGACGATGGCGGTGCCGCGCACCCAGGTCGTGACCAGGGTGCCGACGATGGCGGCGATGACGAGCGGCACGTAGCCGCCGTCGTGCAGCTTGGCGAGGTTCGCCCCGAGGAAGACGAGCTCGACCGAGAGGAGCGGCAGCAGCACGGCCAGCACGGCCCAGACCGGCCAGCCCCAGGCGCGGCGGAAGACGGTGAAGGAGAGGAGCGAGGTCACGACGATGGTGCCGGTGACCGCGATGCCGTAGGCGCTGGCGAGCGCGCTCGAGGAGCGGAAGGCGAGGACGAGGATCAGCACCGCGGCGAGCAGCGACCAGTTGACCCGCGGCAGGTAGACCTGGCCGACCTGGGCCTCGGAGGTGTGGCGGATCTCGAGCCGCGGCAGCAGGCCGAGCTGCACCGCCTGGCGGGTGAGCGAGAAGGCGCCGGAGATGACCGCCTGGCTGGCGATGATCGTCGCGGCGGTGGCGAGGAGGACGAGGGGGAGGAGCGCCCAGGGCGGCGCCATCAGGAAGAAGGGGTTCGCCACCGCCTCGGGGCGGGCGAGGACGAGGCTGCCCTGGCCGAGGTAGTTGAGGGTCAGGGCCGGGAAGACGAGGCCGAGCCAGGCGGTGCGGATCGGCCCGCGGCCGAAGTGGCCCATGTCGGCATAGAGCGCCTCGGCGCCGGTGACGGCGAGGAAGACCGAGCCCATCACCGGCAGCGCGCCGAGGCCGTGCGAGGCGACGAAGCCCGAGGCGTGCAGCGGGTTGAGGGCGTGGAAGACCGCCAGCCGGTCGCCGGCGTGCAGGAGGCCGAGGAGCGCCATGACGGCGAACCAGACGACGGTGACCGGGCCGAAGAGGATGCCCATGCGGCCGGTGCCGCGGCTCTGCACCCAGAAGAGCCCGAAGATGATGCCGACGGTGACCGGGATGATCCAGGCGTCGAAGTGCGGGGCGACGAGCTCGAGCCCCTCGAGGGCGGAGAGGACCGAGATCGCCGGGGTGATCGCCGCGTCGCCGTAGAAGAGCGAGGCGCCGAGGACGCCGAGGACGAAGAGGACGGGCGTGCGCCGGCCGACCGACCGCTGCGCGAGGGCGAGGAGCGAGAGGGTGCCGCCCTCGCCGTGGTTGTCGGCGCGCAGGATGAGGGTCACGTACTTGAAGGTGACGATGAGGATCAGCGTCCAGACCAGCATCGAGGTGATGCCGATCACCTCCTCCTCGACCAGCCCGTCGCGGCCGGCGGCGTGCAGCGCCTCGCGCATGGCATAGAGCGGGCTGGTGCCGATGTCGCCGTAGACGACGCCGACCGATCCGAGGACGAGCTTCCAGAAGCCGGAGGGCCGTTCGTGCGGCGCTCCGTTGGCCTCTGCCGCGGCGGGGGAGCTCATGCTGCCTCTCGGCCGGTTGCACCAGGGGCCGATTCCTAGTCCCCGGCCGGGGCGGCGGCAAGCGGCGTCGTCAGATGAAGCGGTCGACGAGCGCGCCGGTCAGGTAGCCGTTGCCGGCGGCGAAGCCGCGGGCGGCGTCGGCGGCGCGGGCGGCCGCCGGGGCGGGGGTGCCGTCGCCGCGGAGGTCGTGCAGGCCGGCGGCGGGCCGGCGCGGCGCGAAGCGCGGGCCGGGGGC
>NZ_CALLYO010000442.1 GCF_937858865.1 uncultured Amaricoccus sp.
TGACGGGCGGCGTGGCGCGGCCCGGGCGCCGGGCGACCGGGCTCCTGCTTGCCGCGGCGGTCACCGCCCTGGGGGCGGCGGTCGCCCTGTCGCACCGGTCGGGGCCGCGTCCGGAGGGTGCGGCACCGCCTTACGTCTACGAGGTGCAGGCGGAGGCCGTCGCCTCCACGGACGCCGCGACGCTGGCGGCTCTGCTGCCGGGGGCGCGGCTCGAGTCGGTGTTGCTGCGGGCCGAGGGTGCGGAGCGGCCGCTCGCGTCGGGGGTGGAGGCGGTCGCAGAGACGGGCGAGCGCGTCCTGCTCGGCTGGACGCCGGCGACCGACCCGCCGCCGGTACTGCGGCGGGAGGTGAGGCCCGAGGTGGAGCTGCGCCTGGTGGAGGCGATGCGCGAGCATCTGCCCGCCGGCAGCACCGTCCTCGCCATGCCGGAGACGTCCCGGCGACTGGCGCACTTCGTTCCGGCGGCCTGGCCCCTGGCCACGACCGAGCGGCCGCTCCTCCTCCCCGGCCCGCTCGGCGACCGCCGGAACGAAGCCGCGGCGATCGAGTCGGCCCGCTTCGGCGGCGGCGCCGACGAGGCCGCCGGCGACTTCGAGGGCTTCCTCGATGCGCTGCTGGTCGAGGACGTGCACGGCGCGGCGCGGCTGCGGGTGCTCGCCGGCACCGGCGACGCCTATGTGCTGGTGCATCTTCACGACGCCTTCGAGCTCGGGATGATCCGCGAGGGGAGCCTGCCGATGGCGCGGCGCGACTTCAACTCCGGCGCCTTCTCGCACGACCTGGCCCGCGAGGCGAAGGCCGAGGTCGTTCAGTCGGGCTATGCGGGCTACGCCATCGACCGGTCGCCGAACGGGCGGCTGCGCGGGCATTTCCTGATCGAGGCGCGCGATACGGCGAGCCTGATTGGCCAGCTCCTGCCCTTCAATACCTCGCGGCTCGGCGAGGTGCCCGGGCTCACGCTGGTCTTTCAGACCGGCGGCTACTGGCTCTACCGGATCGCGCCGGTCGAGGTCGCCGGCTGATCGCATCGCGCCGGACCCATGGCAATCGCATGATCCGGCACCACGGACAGGCGATTTCCTGCTAAGGTGATGGTGCCGGAAGCCAGCGGTCGTGCCAGCCATGCAGGTTGCTCTCACTGTCAGCCCATCCGATCCGCGCACCCTGCAGGAGCAGGTCTTCGACCAGATCCGCGCGATGATCCTGTCGGGGCGCCTGCGCGGCGGCGATCCGGTGCCGGGATCGCGCGCGCTGGCCGAGCAGCTCGGCGTGTCGCGCAACACGGTGACCATCGCCTATGACAAGCTGCTGAGCGAGGGCTACCTCGAGATCCAGCCCAACGTCGGGACCTTCGTCGCCCGCGACCTGCCGGACTTCGTGCCGGGGCCGGGCGGGGCGCGCACGGTGCGGCCGGCCGGCCGGCCGGCGCCGCGGAGCACGCTCCTCGGCGCGGTGGCGGCGGCGGACTTTCCGGTGCAGGCGATCAGCAACCCGGCGGCGGCGCGGCTGTCGGTCGACTTCTGGGTGGGCCGGGTGGATGCGCGGAGCTTCCCCGGGACCGAGTGGCGGCGCATGTTCGACGTCAAGCTCCGCTGCGGCGGCATGGCCTTCGCGCAGTACGGCGACCCGCAGGGGTTCGAGCCGCTGCGCCGCGCCATCGCCGACCACATCGGGCCAGCGCGCGGCGTCGGCTGCACGCCGCAGGAAGTGGTGGTGGTCGGCGGCTCGCAGGACGGGCTCATGCTGATCGCCCGCGCCATCGCCGGCCAGTGCGGCACCTTCCTGCACGAGAACCCCTGCTATCAGGGCTCGCGCTATCTGTTCGAGAGATCCGGCTTCGACTGCATCCCGGTGCCGGTCGATTCCGACGGGCTGATGGTCGAGGCGCTGCCCGAGGTGCGCCACGCCATCCTCTACGTGACGCCGTCGCACCAGTTCCCGACCGGCGTCACCCTGTCGCTGCCGCGGCGGCTGGCGCTGCTCGAGTGGGCCGAGCGCACCGACAGCCTGATCGTCGAGGACGATTACGACGGGGATTTCCGCTACGACGGCGGGCCGCTGACCGCGCTGCGCGGGCTGGATCGGACCGGCCGGGTGCTCTATCTCGGCACCTTCTCGAAGTCGATGGGGCCGGGCCTCAGGCTCGGCTATGTCGTCGGCTCGCCGCAGACCGCGCCGGCGCTGGCGCGCTGGAAACAGCTCTTGTCGAACGGGACGCCCTGGCTGCACCAGGCGGCGATGGCCGACTTCATGGAGAGCGGCGCCTTCCAGCGGCATCTGCGGCGGATCCGCGTCCTCTACCGCAGCCGGCGCGACGTGCTGATCGCGGCGATCGAGGCGCATTTCCCGGGATCGGAGATCGCCGGGCGGCGCGGGGGGATGCATCTGTCGTGGCGGCTGCCGGAGGCGGGGAGCGCGCGGCGGCTGCAGAAGCGGGCGCTGATGCGCGGCATCGGCATCTATACCGTCGAGGATGGCGGCGCCTGCCTCGCGGCGGGCGACAGCAGCCACCAGGATCTGCTGATGCTCGGCTATGCGGCCATCGAGGAGGCGCGGATCACCGCCGCGATCCGCATGCTCGCCGAGATCGACCGGGCGGAGGGATAGGATGGAGGTGCCACTGGTCCGGGTGGGAGGCTTCGCGGCGGCGCTGGCGCTGGCGCTCTGCCTCTTCGCGGTGGCGCAGGCGGCGGCTGCGGCGCGCGGGCGGAGCCCGGCGCGTCTGGTCGCGGCGCGCAATGCGGTCTTCGCGGTGGCGGGGCTGGTGAGCTTCGCCTTCGCGGTGCTGGTCCATGCCTTCGTCGTCTCCGACCTCTCGGTCGCCTATGTGGCGCAGAACTCCAATCACGCGCTGCCGATGCTCTACAAGGTCACTGCGGCCTGGGGGGCGCACGAGGGCTCGCTGCTGCTCTGGTCGCTCTATCTGGCGCTGCTCTCGGCGCTGGCGGTCGGGCTGCACTGGCGGGACCATCCGCTGTCGATGCCGTGGATCATCGCGACGCTCGCGCTGGTGCAGGCGGGGTTCCTGGCGCTGATCGTCTTCCTGTCGAACCCCTTCGCCACCCTGGCGCCGGTGCCGGCGGACGGGCGCGACCTCAACCCGCTGCTGCAGGATCCGGGGCTCGCCTTCCATCCGCCGGTCCTCTACCTCGGCTACGTCGGCTTCGCGGTGCCCTTCGCCTTCGCGGTCGCGGCGATGGTCCGCCGCCACATCGGCACCGAGTGGGTGGGCGCGGTGCGGCGGTGGGTGCTCTTCGCCTGGGCGGCGCTGACCTCGGGGATCATCTTCGGCGGCTTCTGGGCCTACTACGAGCTCGGCTGGGGCGGCTACTGGGCCTGGGACCCGGTCGAGAACGCCTCGCTGATGCCCTGGCTGACCGGAACGGCGCTGATGCACTCGATGATGGCGCAGGAGCGGCGGCACATGTTCCGGCTCTGGAACGTGTTCCTGGTGGTCTCGACCTTCCTGCTGACGCTGCTCGGCACCTTCCTCGTGCGGTCGGGGGTGCTGACCTCGGTGCATGCCTTCGCGGTCGATCCGGGGCGCGGCAGCTACATCCTCGTCTTCATGGCGCTCGCCATGGTGGCGGGGTACGGGCTGGTGATCTGGCGGGCGGAGGATCTCGAGTCAGAGGCGGGGATCGAGCATCCGCTGTCGCGCGAGGCGGGGCTCCTCGCCAACAACGTGCTGCTCTTGATGGCGACGCTGATCGTCGTGGTCGGCACGCTCTTTCCGCTGGCGGTCGACGTGGTGACCGGCGCCAAGGTGTCGGTCGGGGCGCCTTATTTCAACCGGGTGATGGTGCCCCTGATGCTCGCTGTCGTCGTGCTGCTGGCGATGGGGCCGTCGGTGCCTTGGCGCGGCATGCCGGGCGGGCGGTTCGTCAGGCAGTTCCGCGCGCCGGCACTGGGGGCGGCCGCGGCCTTCGCGGGCGCGGCGGCGCTGGGCGTCGGGGAGGCGCTGACGCTGGTGGCGATCGCGGTCGTCGCCTTCGCGGCCTCGGCGGTGCTGGCCGATCTCGGGCGGGCCGTCATTGCGCGGCGGAAGGTTGCGGGGTGCGGCTGGGCGCGGGCGGTCTGGATGGTGCTGTCGCAGGGGCGGCGGCGGACGGGCGGGCTGATCGTGCATCTCGGAATCGTGGCGATCGCGGCGGGGATGATCGGATCGGGGCTCTTCCAGCAGGCGCTGACGGTCGAGATGCGCCCGGGCGAGGCGACGCGGATCCATGACGTGGTGCTGACGCTGCGGGGGATCGAGGACATCGAGGGGGCGAACTGGCAGGGGCGGCTGGCGCATGTCTCGGTGTCGCGCGAGGGGAAGGTCGTGGCGATGATGGCGCCGGGCAAGCGGTTCTATCCGCTGCGCGGCATGGCGACGACCGAGACCGCGATCCATTCGGAGCTCGGCGGGGATCTCTACATCTTCGTGGGTGACGAGCGCGACGGGGGGATCGTCGCGCAGATCTACTGGAACCCGCTGGTGAGCTGGATCTGGGTCGGCTGGATGGTCGTGCTGGCCGGGGCGTTGCTGTCGCTCTCGGAGCCCGAGCGCCAGCGGCGGGCGGTGGTCGTCCGGCCGGCGGCGGCGCTGGGGGTACCGGCGGAATGACGGAGGCCGTCGCCCCTCGGCCCGCGCGCCGGCGCCGCTGGAGGATCGCCCTCGCGGCGGGGATGGGGCTGGTGCTGGCGGTGCTGGCCGCGGGGCTTGCGGGCGACCCCTCGCGGGTGCCCTCGGCGCTGGTCGGTCGGGAGATGCCGGCGTTCGATCTGCCGCTGCTCGACGGCGAGGGGCGGCTCGTCTCCGCGGAGGCGGCGGGGCGGCCGCTGGTGCTGAACTTCTGGGCCTCCTGGTGCGCGACCTGCCGGCAGGAGCATCCCGAGCTGGTGCGGCTCGGGCTGCGCGCGCGGGGCGGGGAATTCGCCATCGCGGGGATCAACTACCGCGACGATCCGGAGCATGCGCGGACGTTCCTCGATCGGGAGGGGCATTTCCCCTATCTGTCGGGGGTCGATCCGAAGGGGCGGCTCGGGATCGACTTCGGGGTCTACGGGATGCCGGAGACCTTCTTCGTCGATGCCGGCGGGACGGTGCGGGGGCGGCATGCCGGGCCGCTGACGCCGGCTGTACTTGCCGAGATGCTGCCGCGGATCGGGGTGGCGCCATGATCCTGCGCGCGCTGCTCCTGCTGCTGCTCGCGGCGTCGCCGGCGGCGGCGCAGCTGGTGACGGAGGCGCCGGGCGAGGCGCGGGTGCGCGAGCTGGCGTGGACGCTGCGCTGCCCGGTCTGCCAGAGCGAGTCGATCCTCGAGAGCCAGGCGGGGACGGCGAAGGAGATGATGGTCCTGGTGCGGGAGATGGTCGCCGAGGGCCGGAGCGATGCGGAGATCGTCGAGTTCTTCCGGGTGCGCTACGGCGATTTCGTCATGCTCGCCCCGCCGGAAACGGGAGTGGGGCGGATCATGTGGCTGCTGCCGGGCGCTCTGCTGCTGGCGGGCGGAGTGGTGCTGGTGCGGGCCGCGCGCCGCCGGCCGGCGCCGCCGCCGGCCGAGGCGC
>NZ_CALLYO010000443.1 GCF_937858865.1 uncultured Amaricoccus sp.
GATTTTTGTATGTAAAACAATAATATGCCGAAGCGGGCACGCGTGCCCACCTGCGCGCCTCAGTCGGGATCGAGCAGTTCCCGCAGCCGGCGGAGCGTCGGCAGCATCGCCCGCATCCGCTCGATCCCGAGCACGGCGACGACATCGTCGAAGACCGGCGCGATGGCGACGACCGCCCGGTCGCGCGCCGCCCGCCCGGCATGGCTGATCGAGACGAGCTTGCGCCGCCCGTCCTCCCAGTCCGGCCGCACGTGGACGTATCCGGCCGCCTCCAGCCGGGCGACCGTGTTGGTCATCGCCCCCTTGGTGACGTGGAAGACCCGCGCCAGCTGCGCCGGCGTCTTCTCCCCCCCGAGCCGGGCGAAATGGTTGAGCACCATGTAGTGCGAGAGCTCCATGCCCCGCGGCAGCGCCCGGGTCAGCCGGTTCCGCGCCAGCGTCTCCACCATCACGATCTCGCTGAAGAGCGCGATCACCACCGGATCGTGCTGCGAGCCGCCGCCGGCCGGGCTCGCCCCCATCGGCCCCGGCCCTTCGGCCCGGGTGCGGGTCGGCCCCCGGCTCACGGCCGGACCGGCGGGGCATAGTCCCGGTCGTGGCCGAGCGAGGGCACCATCGCCCGCGCCCGCGCCACCTCGCCCGGATCGACCTCGGCGAAGACGACCCCGACCCCTTCGCCGGCATCGGCGACGACCTCGCCCCAGGGCGCCACCGCCAGGCTGTGGCCATAGGTCCGCCGCGCCTTGCCGCCCGCCGCCGGGTGCGTCCCCCACTGCGCCGGCGCCAGCACATAGGCCCCGGTCTCGATCGCCCGCGCCCGCAGCAGCACGTGCCAATGCGCCTCCCCGGTCGGCACGGTGAAGGCCGAGGGCACGCTCAGGACCTCCGCCCCCGCCCTGGCGAGGTCGCGATAGAGCCGCGGAAACCTGAGGTCGTAGCAGACCGTCATCCCGAGCCGCAGCCCCGCCGCCTCCGCCAGCACCGCCTGGGTGCCGGGCCGGTAGGCCGCGCTCTCGCGATAGGCCTCGCCCCCCTTCAGCGCCACGTCGAACATGTGGATCTTGTCGTAGCGCGCCCGCACCTCGCCGCCGGGCCCGATCAGGAACGACCGGTTGACGAACCGCCCGTCCCCGCCCCCCGCCCTCAGGCAGAGCGAGCCTACGACCAGCCAGAGCGACAGCTCCCGGGCCACCTCGCGGAGCCGCGCCAGCGTCCCGTCCTCGGCCTCCTCGCGCAGGACCGCCCGCTGCCGCTCGCGGTCGAGCGAGACGATGTTGGTGCACTCGGGCGTCAGCACCAGCCCGGCGCCGCCCGCCGCCGCCTCCCGCACCAGCCCTTCCGTGGCCGCGAGGTTCGCCGCCGGATCGTCGCCCGAGCAGAGCTGCACCAGCGCCGCCCGCATCGCCCTCAGCCCCCCGCCAGCAGCGCGTCGAGCTTGCCCGACCGGTCGAGCTCCCACATCTCGCTGAACCCGCCGACATGCTCGCCGCCGACGAAGAGCTGCGGCACCGAGCGCGCGCCCTTCGCCCGCTCGACCATCTCGGCGCGCCGCCCCGGCTCGGCGGCGAGATCGACCTCCTCGAAGACCACGCCCTTCTCCGCCAGCAGCCGCCGCGCGGCGGCGCAATAGCCGCAGAACGGCGTGCCGTAGAGAAGGACGGGCTTCATGGCGCAACTATAGGCCGAGCGAATCCTCGAAGGCAACGCGGGCCAGGACCAGCACGTCGACCCGCGCCGCCCCCGCCTGCCGCAGGCAGTCGGCGCAGGCCGAGAGCGTCGCCCCGGTCGTCAGCACGTCGTCGACGAGGAGCACCGCCCGCCCCGCCATCCGCGCCCCGTGCCGCGGGTTGACCGCGAAGGCCGCCGCCTGGTTCGCCACCCGCTCGGACCGGCTCATCCCCTCCTGCGGCACCGTCGCCCGCCGCCGCAGCAGGAGGTCCGCCACCACCGGCCGCCCGGCGATCCGCCCCAGCCGGCGGGCGAGCTCGGCCGACTGGTTGTACCGCCGCCTGACCAGCCGCCGCCAGTGCAGCGGCACCGGCGCGATCACCTCCGCCCCCGCGAGGAGCCCGCACCCCGCGTTCGCCATCCAGCCGGCCAGCGGGCGCACCATGTCGAGCCGGTCGCCGTGCTTCAGCGCCAGCACCGCCTTGCGCCCCGTCCCGCCGTAGACGACGGCCGCCGCCCCCCGGTCCCAGGCCGGCGGATGGCGGGTGCAGCTCTCGCACACGTCCTCCGCCCCCGCCGCCCCGACGAGCGGCACCCCGCAGCAGCGGCAGACGGTGCCGGCGATGAAATGCGTGTCGCGCCAGCAGGCCGGGCAGAGCCCGTGCGGCTGGTCGGTCGGGGCGGTGCAGGCGAGGCAGCGCGGCGGGAAGATCGTGTTCACGACCGCGGTCGTCAGCGCCTGAAGCATGGCATCGCCCCAATTCGGTCCTATGTTGGCGGCGAAGGAGACCGCCAGCCCATGCCGAGCCCGCCCGCCCTCTTCGACCTCGACCTCCTCGCCCGCCGCCGCGAGAGGGCAGGGCGCAACGGCAGCGCCGACTTCCTGCACGCCGCGGTGGCCGAGGAGATCACAGAAAGGCTGAAGGAGGTTAACCGGCGCTTTACCGCCCCGGCGGTCGTCAGCCCGCGCCCCGCGCTCTGGGCCGAGGCGCTCGCCGCCGCCGGTGCCGGCCCGGCCCGCACTCCGCCGCCCGAGGAGACCCTGGCCCTCGGGGAGGCGGCGCACGACCTCGTCGTGCACGGCCTCGCGCTGCACTGGTCGAACGACCCCGTGGGCCAGCTGGTGCAGGCCCGCCGCGCGCTCCGCCCGGACGGGCTCCTCCTCGCCGCGCTCTTCGGCGGCGAGACGCTCCACGAGTTGCGGACGGTCCTCGCCGAGGCCGAGATCGAGATCCTCGGCGGGCTCAGCCCCCGCGTCGCCCCGGTCGGCGAGATCCGCGCCCTCGGCAGCCTGCTGCAGCGCGCCGGCCTCGCGCTGCCGGTGGCCGACAGCCGGCGCTTCGAGGTGAGCTATCCCTCGCTCCGCGCGCTGATGCGCGACCTGCGCGCCATGGGCGAGACGAACGTGATGCGCGACCGCCTGCGCCGCCCGCTCCGCCGCGACATGCTCGCCCGCGCCGCCGAGCTCTATGGCGAGCGCTTCGGCACCGAGGGCGGGCGGATCACCGCGACCTTCGAGGTGATCTTCCTGACCGGCTGGGCGCCGGCGCCGGACCAGCCCC
>NZ_CALLYO010000444.1 GCF_937858865.1 uncultured Amaricoccus sp.
CCACCTATGCGATGTGGTGGATCCGCGCCTCGATCCAGGAATACATCCTGCGCTCCTGGAGCCTGGTGAAGATGGGCACCACGGCGGCGCAGAAGAAGCTCTTTTTCAACCTCCGCAAGGCGAAGAACAAGATCGGCGCCATCGAGGAGGGCGAGCTCCGCCCGGAGAACGTGGCGAAGATCGCCCACGACCTCAACGTCACCGAGGAGGACGTGATCTCGATGAACCGCCGCATGGCCGGCGGCGACGCGAGCCTCAACGCCCAGGTGCGCGGCGACGGCGACGGCACCGCCGAATGGCAGGACTGGCTCGAGGACGAGGAGGCCGACCAGGCGACCGCGCTCGCCGAGCGCGACGAGCTCGAGAACCGGCGCGAGCTCCTGCTCGAGGCGATGGGAACGCTCAACGAGCGCGAACGGCACATCCTGACCGAGCGGCGGCTCAAGGACGAGCCGGTGACGCTGGAAGAGCTGTCCCAGGAGTACGACGTGAGCCGCGAGCGGATCCGCCAGATCGAGGTGCGCGCCTTCGAGAAGCTGCAGAAGAAGATGCGCGAGCTGGCCGTCGAACGCGGCATGGTCCCGGCGGTCAACTGACCAGCCTTCGGGAAAGGTCGATATTTCATAAACTCTTGCGCGTTCAGTCTCGGCTAACGCATTAAGCTCCCGAAGGTTGATCCGCTGGCGCCACCCCCCTTAGGCTCCTCCCACCTCTTGGGGAATTGGGGGGTGGGGAAATGGCTTATCTGGCTTCGGTCCTTCGGACCGGGGACGCACGCGTCAACGGGCTGCTGTCCGGCTACGGATGGGGTGGCGGAAAGCTCACCTACAGCAATCCGAACGCCGCCTCGGACTACGGCCGCGGCTATTACAGCGACTACGACAGGGACGGACGTTCGGCGCAGTCGGACGGCTTTTCCAAACTCTCCTCGGCGCAGTACACCTCCGTCCGCACCGCCCTCGAGGGGGTCAGCAAGGCGAGCGTCGGCTTCTCGGTCGAGGGCTTCACCAAGCTTTCCGTGAGCTCGGCCGGCGCGGGCAGCGGGGCCGGCGACATCCGGGTCGCGAACACCCGCGACGTCTCCACCTCCTACGCCTACATGCCCGGCGCGGGCGTCGGCGGCGACGTCTGGCTGGGCGGCTCCGGCCGGGCGCCGAGGGCCGGCAACTACGACCACATGATCGTCCTGCACGAGATGGGGCACGCCCTCGGCCTCAAGCACACGCACGAGGGCTGGGGGGCCGGCAAGCTCGCCGCCAGCTACGATTCGCCCGAGTTCACCGTGATGACCTACCGACCCTGGGTCGGGGCGGCGCCGAGCGGCTACCATTTCGAGAAATGGGGCGCGCCGCAGAGCTACATGATGCTCGACGTCGCCGCGCTGCAGCACATGTACGGCGCCGACTTCACCACCAACGCCGGCAACACGGTCTACAGCTGGAAGCCCGGGAGCGGGCGGACCTACGTGAACGGGCAGGTCGGCATCGACCCGGGCGGCAACCGCATCTTCGCCACGGTCTGGGACGGCGGCGGTACCGATACCTACGATCTTTCGGCCTACCGGACGAACGTGCGAATCGACCTCGGGCCGGGGAAGCACTCGGTCTTCTCCAAGGGGCAGCTCGCCGACCTCGGCGGCGGGCCGAACGGCGGGGACGCCCGCGGCAACATCTTCAACGCGCTGCAATATCACGGCGACTCGCGGTCGCTGATCGAGAACGCCAAGGGCGGGTCGGGCCATGACGTGATCTACGGCAACCAGGGCAAGAACTGGCTGGCCGGCATGGCGGGGAACGACAAGATCCGCGGCTTCGGCGGCGCCGACACGCTGGTCGGCGGCAAGGGGGCGGACACCTTCATCTTCGGCTCGACCAGCGAATCGCGGCCCGGAGCGGTCGACAAGATCGTGGCGGGCCATGGGGCCGTCGCCTTCGAGCGGCCGGGGCGGGCGGCGGGCGACAAGATCGACCTGCACCTGATCGATGCCGACGTCACGCGCGGCGGGGACCAGGCCTTCATCTTCGGCAGCAGCAAGGCGAAGGGCCACCTGTGGATGACCGAATCGAAGGGGGTCACCTACGTCAACGGCAACGTCGACAACGACGCCGCGATCGAGTTCCAGGTGGCGATCCACGACGGCGCGGTGCGGGCGAGCGCCTACAGCGCGCACGACTTCTTCCTCTGACCTCCCCTGACCCGGGCCTTCGCCCTCTCGCCCCGGCGGGAAAGCCGCAGTAGGCTCCGGCGCAAGCCGGGAAAACGAGGGAGGAAGAGAGATGGCCGAGGGACGGGTTCGCTGGGGGGTGCTCGGTGCAGCGAAGATCGCCCGGGAGTGGGTGGTGCCGGGCATCCACATGAGCGACCGGGGCGAGCTCGCGGCGGTCGCGAGCCTGACGCCCGGCAAGGCGGCGGCGCTGGCCGCGCCCTATGGGGCGGTGCGGGTCCATGACAGCTACGAGGCGCTGCTCGCCGATCCGGGGGTGGATGCGGTCTACATCCCGCTGCCGAACCACCAGCACGTCGAGTGGACGGCGAAATGCCTCGAGGCCGGCAAGCACGTGCTCTGCGAGAAGCCGATCGCGCTCCGCGCCGGGGAGATCGACCCGCTGATCGCGCTGCGCGACCGGACCGGGCTGCTGGCGGCGGAGGCCTTCATGGTCACGCATCATCCGCAGTGGATCCGGGCGCGCGAGCTGGTGCGGCAGGGGGCGATCGGGGCGCTGCGGCAGGTGCAGGGCGCCTTCAGCTTCTTCAACGACGACCCCGGCAACATCCGCAACCGGGCCGACATGGGCGGCGGGGCGCTGCGCGACATCGGCGTCTATCCGTCGATCTCGACCCGCTTCGTCAGCGGCGAGGAGCCGCGCGGCGTCGCCCATGCGGTCATCGAGTGGGACCGGGGGATCGATGCCACCGCGCGGGTGGTGGCGGAATTTCCCGGGTTCTGGCTCGACTTCTACGTCTCGATGCGCATGGCGCCGCGGCAGGTGATGACCTTCCACGGCGACGAGGGATGGCTGTCGGTGCATGCGCCCTACAATGCCGGCGCCTATGGCGACCCGGTGATCGAGCTGCGCAACGCCGATGCGACGGTGATCTTCGAGCGGTTTCCGCGGTCGGATCAGTACCGCTCGCAGATCGACGCCTTCAACGCGAGCGTGCTCGACGGCGCGCCTTATGCCTGTCCGCTCGAATTCTCGCGCGGGAACCAGGCGATGATCGACATGATCT
>NZ_CALLYO010000445.1 GCF_937858865.1 uncultured Amaricoccus sp.
GCGCATCCTGCGCCGCGGCGGGGTCGATCGCCTCGGGCTGCGCGGTCGCCGGGCGCTGGGCGGGGCGGGCGGCGCGCTGGGCGGCGCGGGCCTCGTCCTCGGCCTTCTCGGCGGCGGCGGCGGCGGCGCGCTGCTCCTGGATCTCGCGCTCCTTCTGGGCGCGCTCGGCGGCGTCGCGCTCGGCGCGGAGCCGGGCGAGCTCGGCGGCGCGGGCCTCGGCGGTCTGCCGCTCGCGCTCGCGCCGGTCGCGCTCCTGCGCCTTGGCGGCCTCGACGGCGCGCAGGCGCCGCTCGAACTCGGCGTCCGAGAGGCCGGCGGTGGTGCCGCCGCGCGCGGACCCGCCGCCGGGCGCGCCCGGCTTCGGCACCAGGACGCGCTTGCGCTTGTGCTCGACCGTGACCGACTTGGTGCGCCCGTGGCTGAAGCTCTGGCGCACGTGGCTGGTCTCGGTGCCGCCCCCGCGCAGCCCGAGCGTCTTGCCCTTGCCGGTCCCGTCCTTGTTATCCATCATTCCGTCTCTAGCCTTTCCCGCGGGGGCCTTCCCCCGCCAATACGTCCGTCCCGGCCTCCGCCGACGCGGTTCCCATATTCACGTCCCGGATGCCTGACAGCCGCAGGGCCTCGTCCCTGATCCGGTCACTCAGACCGCCCGCAAGCACGGCGGCATGTATCACACGATCGCGGGCGAAGGCCACACCCAATTCATGCGCGAAAAGGCACGCAACGAGGGTGTCCTCGCCCTCCGGCGGGCGGAGCCGCGCACGTTCGCGCGAGGAGCCGTCCGCCGCCTGCACCAGCAGCGCCGCCTCGCCCGAGGCGAGCGCCGCCTTGGTCTTCTCGAGGCCCGCCACCGCCTCGCCGGCCTTGCGCGCCAGCGCGAGAAGCTCGACGAGCCGCGCCGCGAGCAGCGCCTCGACCCGCGCCGCCAGGTCGGCCGGCGCGCGCAGCTGCCGCTTGGCCGCGCGGGCGAAGAGGCCCTTGGCGGCCGCCTGGCCGATCGCCGCGGCGTCGGCGCTCACCCACATCCCCCGCCCCGGCAGCTTGCCGGCGAGGTCGGGCACGACGACGTCGTCCGGCCCGGCCACGAAGCGGACGAGCCCGCCGCGCGGGCGCGTGGCGCGGGTGACGATGCAGCGCCGCTCGCCCCCCTCGCCCTCCCTGATCCGCCCCCCGCGCGTCACGCCGCCCCCGGTGCCGGCCTCAGGCTTCGCCCTCGGCCGCCTCCTCGTCCTCGTCTTCCGCCGGCTCCTCGCTGACCAGATCGGCCGGGTCCACCCAGCCGAGCTGCACGCGCGCGTTCATCACCAGCGTCTGCGCCTCCTCGAGGCTCATGTCGTACTTCTCGAGCAGGCCCTCGTCCTTCACCCGCTTGCCGTCGACGGTGGTATAGCCGCCGGCGAGCTCCCAGTCGGCGCAGCGCGCGAACTCCTCGAGGCTGGTGATGCCGTCCTCGGCCAGCGTCTCGATCATCTGCGGCGTCAGCCCCTCGAAGTCGAAGAGGCTCTGCTCGACGCCGAGCTCGCGCGCATGCTCGATCGCCTTGGCGTTGATCTCCTCGAGGCTCTCCCGCGCCCGCGCCTGCAGCTCCTCGGCGGTGTTCTGGTCGAAGCCGTCGATGGAGGAAAGCTCGTCGAGGTCGACATAGGCCACCTCCTCCAGCGTGGCGAAGCCCTCGGCCACCAGGAGCTGCGCCACCATCTCGTCGACGTTCATCGTCTCCATGAAGTGCTGCGTCCGCTCGGCGAACTCGGCCTGCCGCCGCTCGCTCTCCTGCGCCTCGGTCAGGATGTCGATGTCGAAGCCGGTGAGCTGGGAGGCGAGCCGCACGTTCTGGCCGCGCCGGCCGATGGCGAGCGAAAGCTGCTCGTCGGGCACCACCACCTCGATCCGCTCCGAATCGTCGTCGAAGACGACCTTGGAGACCTCGGCGGGCTGCAGCGCGTTGACGAGGAAGGTGGCCGGATCCTGGTTCCAGGGGATGATGTCGATCTTCTCGCCCTGGAGCTCGGAGACGACCGCCTGCACGCGGGAGCCGCGCATACCGACGCAGGCGCCGACCGGGTCGATCGAGCTGTCGTAGGAGATGACGCCCATCTTCGCCCGGCTGCCCGGGTCGCGCGCCACCGCCTTGATCTCGATGACGCCGTCGTAGATCTCCGGCACCTCCATCTTGAAGAGCTCGGCCAGGAACTCGGGCGCGGTGCGCGAGAGGAAGATCTGCGGGCCGCGGGTCTCGTGGCGCACCTCGCGGATCAGCGCCCGGACGCGGTCGCCGTTGCGGAAGGCCTCGCGCTGGATCAGCTGGTCGCGGCGCAGGATCGCCTCGCCGCGCCCGACGTCGACGATGACGTTGCCGTACTCGGTGCGCTTGACGATGCCGTTGATGATCTCGCCGACGCGGTCCTTGAATTCCTCGTACTGGCGCAGCCGCTCCGCCTCGCGGACCTTCTGCATGATGACCTGCTTGGCCGACTGCGCCGCGATCCGGCCAAAGTCCATCGGCGGCAGCGAGTCGGTCAGATAGTCGCCGATCTCGGCGTCGGGCTTGATGCGGCGGGCGTCCTCGAGCGTCAGCTCGGTGAAGAGGTTCTCCGGCTCCTCCACCACGTGCCGGTAGCGGGTCATCGCGAGATCGCCGGTCTTGCGGTCGATCTTGGCCCGGATGTCGTACTCCGCGCCGTAGCGCGAGCGCGCGGCCTTGCCGAGGGAGTCCTCCATCGCCTCGATGACGAGGGCCGGATCGATCATCTTCTCGCGGGCGACGGCATCGGCGATCTGGAGGAGCTCCAGCCGGTTGGCAGAGGTCACGCTCATTTCACTTCTTCCTCATCTCTATCGGTTTCGGGCGACGTTTCGTCGTCGTCCTCGGTTTGGGCGTCCTCGGTCTGCTCGTCCTCGGCCTGGTCGTCCTCGGCCTGCTCGTCCTCGGTCTGGATCTCGTCGAAGCCCTGCGGCAGCTCGCCCGGATCGAACCCCTGCGCCTTGCGGCCCGCCAGGCTCTCGGCCACCAGCGCGTCGGTCAGCACCAGCTTGGCGTCGGCCAGGAGGTCGAAGGAGAGCCCGATCACCCCTTCCGGGATCTCGATCAGCACCTCGCCGTCCTGCACCCCGGCGAGCTCGCCCTTGAAGCGCTTGCGCCCGTCGATCGCCTCCTGGGTCTCGAGCTTCGCCTCGTAGCCCTCCCAGCGCGCGAAGTCCTTCAGCCGCGTCAGCGGCCGGTCGATGCCCGGGCTCGAGACCTCGAGGTTGTACTCGCCGCTGATCGGATCCTCGACGTCGAGCACCGCGCCGACGGCACGGCTGATCCGGGCGCAGTCCTCGATCTCGATGCCGCCCTCCGGCCGCTCGGCCATGATCTGCAGCACCGCCCGCTTGCCGCCCATCAGGCGCAGGCGGACCAGCTCGAAGCCCATGCCCTCGATCACCGGCGCCACGATGGCGGCGAGGCGGCGGTCGATGGCGGCTTTGGCGATCAGGTCGGTCAAGCGGGGCTCCAGAAGCAGGAAACGGGCCAGCGGCCCGTTCGCGAGTTCCGGTGGAGGATCGTCTTTCGAGCGACCCGCCGCTGATGGGGCGCATATAGGAGCCCGCCCCGGCCGATGCAAGGGAAATCGTCAGCCCGAAAAGCCCCGCCGCTCCTCCATCGCGCCGAGCCAGTCCTGCG
>NZ_CALLYO010000446.1 GCF_937858865.1 uncultured Amaricoccus sp.
CCGGGGCGTTCAGCGACCTCTCCTTCTGGCTGCTCGAGACCTTCCCGGCGCTCGGCCGCATCGGCTGACACCGGGCGCGGCGTGAAGACCGAGTCGAAGGACCTCGGTGGAGGTGGATCATCCAACCTGGCTCCGTCCGGTTGGAAAATCGCCGCCGGCACCGGAAAGCGGCCCCCGCCCATCTTCGGTCCGCAAATATCCTCGGGGGTGAATTGGCCGAAGGCCAAGAGGGGGTCCGAGGACCCCCTCGCACCCTCGCCGCCCGGACCACGCGTCAGACTGAATGCAAACGCCGTTAACGAAGGTTGCCATCCGGTTGACGCGCCGCCGGATTCTTCAACGAAAACAACGGAACCCCCAGCTGGGCACGCGTGCCCACCCTAGCCCTCCCGGGCGCCGGCGCGCGCCCGGAAGACGGCGAGCACGTGCACCCGGATCGCCGAGGCGAGGCCGCGCTCGACGCCGCGCGCGGCGTCGATCTCGGCGGCGAGGTCGTTGATCGGACGGCCCTCGGCGGCGGCGATCTCGCGGAAGGCGCGCCAGAACTCGGGCTCGAGCGACACCGAGGTGCGGTGGCCGGCGAGGGTGAGCGAATGCTTCTCGGGCCGCCCGCTCACGCCTCGGGCTCGTCGCGCCGATGCGCCTCGAGCCGCCGCCGCTCGAGCTCGGCCTCGGCGCGCAGCCGCTCGGCCTCGGCCGAGGCGGCATCGCCGCGTGCGGTCTCGCGCCGGGCGGCGGCGCGGGCGCGCTGCTTGCGGGCGGTGCGCAGGTTCACGAGCTCGGCCATTCAGATCCGCCCCGAGAAGGTGTCGCACTGCTCGTCGTCGCCGGTCCGGAAGCCGCGGTAGAACCATTCCTGCCGCTGCTGGCTGGTGCCGTGGGTGAAGCTGTCGGGCACCACCCGCCCCTGGCTCGCCCGCTGCAGCGCGTCGTCGCCGATCCGCGCGGCGGTGTCGAGCGCGCTCCTGATGTCGGCGTCGGTCAGCTCGAGCGTGCCGGTGACC
This sequence comes from uncultured Amaricoccus sp., assembly GCF_937858865.1. Taxonomy (GTDB): domain Bacteria; phylum Pseudomonadota; class Alphaproteobacteria; order Rhodobacterales; family Rhodobacteraceae; genus Amaricoccus. The sequence goes on from NZ_CALLYO010000446.1 coordinate 1,005, forward strand.
GAGCGCGCCCAGACCCCGGCGTAGCAGTCGGCCTGCAGCTCGACCCGCACCGAGAGCGCGTTCGAATCGCGCTCGCTGGCGCGGGAGCGGGCGGCGTTCACCTGCTGCAGGATCCCCTGCTCGTCCTGGACGTGGTGGCCGACCTCGTGGGCGATGACATAGGCCTTGGCGAAGTCGCCGCGCGACCCGAGCTGGCTCTCCATCACCCGGAAGAAGTCCATGTCGAGATAGACCGTCTGGTCGTTCGGGCAGTAGAAGGGACCCATCGCCGACTGGGCGAAGCCGCAGGCCGAGCCGGTCTGGCCGGTGAAGAGGACGAGCTTCGGCTGGGTGTACTGCAGGCCGGCCTGGCTGAAGAGCGGCGTCCAGACGTCCTCGGTCTGCGCCAGCACCACGGCGACGAAACGCTCCTGCTCGTCGTCGATGGCGTTCGGGCCGGAGGGGGCGCTGTCGGTCGTCACCACGCCGCCGGGGCCGAGCAGCGGCGAGAGGTCGACGCCGAAGAAGATGCCGACCAGCAGCACGATGATCATGCCGATGCCGCCGACGCCGGCGCTGCGCCCCATGCCCCGGCCGCGGCGGTCCTCGATGTTGCTGCTCTCCCGCCGCCCCTGCCAGCGCATGGCCGCCTCCCGCTACTTCGGCCCGAGCATGTCCCTCGGCTCGACCACCCTATCAAAGGTCTCCCCGTCGACAAAGCCGAGACGGATCGCCTCCTCGCGCAGCGTCGTGCCGTTCTTGTGCGCGGTCTTCGCCACCTTGGTCGCATTGTCGTAGCCGATGGTCGGCGCCAGCGCGGTGACGAGCATCAGGCTCTCGCGCATGAGCCTGGCGATCCGCTCCTCGTTCGCCTCGATCCCGACGACGCAGTTGTCGGTGAAGGAGACCGAGGCCTCGCCGAGCAGCGTCATCGCCTGCAGCAGGTTGTAGGCGATCATCGGCTTGTAGACGTTGAGCTCGAAATGCCCCTGCGAACCGGCGAAGCCGACGGCGGCATCGTTGCCCATCACCTGGGCGCAGACCATGGTCAGCGCCTCGGCCTGCGTCGGGTTGACCTTGCCCGGCATGATCGACGACCCGGGCTCGTTCTCCGGCAGGATCAGCTCGCCGAGCCCGCTCCGCGGCCCCGACCCGAGCAGGCGGATGTCGTTGGCGATCTTGAAGAGGCTGACCGCCACGGTGCGGACCGCGCCCGACATCTCGACCATGGCGTCGTTGGCCGCCAGCGCCTCGAACTTGTTCGGGGCGGTGACGAAGGGCAGCCCGGTGATGTCGGCGATGCGCGCCGCGATCTTCTCGGCGAAGCCGACGCGGGTGTTGAGCCCGGTGCCGACCGCGGTGCCGCCCTGGGCCAGCGGATAGATGTTGTGGAGCGCGGCCGTCACCCGCTTGATCCCCTGCTCGACCTGGAAGGCGTAGCCGCCGAACTCCTGCCCGAGCGTCAGCGGCGTCGCGTCCTGGGTGTGGGTGCGGCCGATCTTGATGATGTCCTTGAAGGCCTGCGCCTTGTCGGCGAGCGCCCCGTGCAGCTTCCTGAGGCCCGGCAGCGTCACGTCGCGCGCGGTGATCGCGGTGGCGATGTGCATGGCGGTCGGGAAGGTGTCGTTCGAGCTCTGGCCCATGTTGACGTGGTCGTTGGGGTGCACCGGCTTCTTCGAGCCGATGACGCCGCCGAGCATCTCGATCGCCCGGTTCGAGATCACCTCGTTGGCGTTCATGTTCGACTGGGTGCCCGAGCCCGTCTGCCAGACGACGAGCGGGAAATGGTCGTCGAGCTTGCCGGCCGCCACTTCCTCGGCCGCCGCCTCGATCGCCTTGCCGAGCGCCGGGTCGAGGTCGCCGAGCTCCATGTTCACGGCCGCAGCGGCCTGCTTGATGATGCCGAGCGCGCGCACGACCGCGACCGGCTGCTTCTCCCAGCCGATGCGGAAGTTGCCGAGCGAGCGCTGGGTCTGGGCCCCCCAGTAGCGGTCGCTCGCGACCTCCAGCGGTCCGAAGCTGTCGGTCTCGGTGCGGGTCGCGGTCATGGCCTTCCTCTCGCTCGTCTCGATGCGCCGACCTTTTAGCCTCCTCGCCGGGCGGACGCCAACCGAATTGAGTTTCGTGGCCGGCCCGATCCGTGGCAGAATGCCCCCGATCTACCTGTGCGCGAGTTGGCCATCGATGGACGATGAAGAGCTGGTCACCCTCAATCCGGAATTCCTCCGCTCGCTGATCCTGAAGCTCAGGGCCGTCATGGCGCAGGAGGAGCTCGTCTCGCCGGATTCGGGCTCGAACGCCTCCGACGACGAGGGGCCGGCGACGCTGCAGGACAGCCCCGATAACCTGATCCGCGACGAGATCGCCGCCGAGATCGAGGATCTCGAGCCCGACCAGCAGGCCGAGCTGGTGGCGCTGATGTGGATCGGCCGCGGCGACATGGAGCCCGAGGAGTGGCGCGAAGCGGTCGAGATGGCCGCCGACCGCCGCGACGGCCCGACCTCGCGCTATCTCCTGTCGCATCCGCACGTCGCGGATCATCTCGAAGAGGGGCTGGACCTGCTCTTCGACGGCACCGATCTGATGGAGACGGGAGAATACTGAGCCGGCCGCTCGTACCTTCTCCGGGTTAACCTCCGGTCACGGACGCAAATCGTATGGCCGCTTTCCAGCCTCCTTCC
>NZ_CALLYO010000447.1 GCF_937858865.1 uncultured Amaricoccus sp.
TCTGCGCCGAGAACGCGGTCGACTTCGTGATGATCGGCCCCGAGGCACCGCTCGCCGAGGGCGTGGCCGACGCGCTACGCGCCGGCGGCGTCCTCACCCTCGGCCCGAGCCGGGCGGCGGCGCGGCTCGAGGCGTCGAAGGCCTTCACCAAGGAGATCTGCGCCGCCTGCGGCGCGCCGACCGCGGCGAGCCAGACCTTCACTGACCCCGAGGCGGCGCGGGCCTGGGTGGCGGCCGAGGGCGCGCCCATCGTCGTCAAGGCCGACGGGCTCGCCGCCGGCAAGGGGGTGACGGTAGCTGCGACCGTGGCCGAGGCCGAGGCGGCGCTCGACGCCATCTTCCGCGAGGGCCCCGGCGCGCGGGTGGTGATCGAGGAGTTCATGGAAGGCGAGGAGGCAAGCCTCTTCGTGCTGGCCGACGGCGAGGAGCTTCTCTTCCTCGGTTCGGCCCAGGACCACAAGCGGGCCTTCGACGGTGACGAAGGGCCGAACACCGGCGGTATGGGCGCCTATTCACCGGCGCCGGTGCTGACGCCCGAGCTCACCGAGGCGGCGATCACGCGCATCGTCCGCCCGACGCTGGCCGAGATGGTCCGCCGCGGCACGCCCTACCAAGGCGTCCTCTACGCCGGACTGATGATCGCGGACGGCGCGCCGCGGCTCGTCGAATACAACGTCCGCTTCGGCGACCCGGAGGCGCAGGTCCTTGCGCTGCGGCTCGGGGCGCAGCTCCTCGACGCCTGCCTCGCCTGCGCCGCGGGCGAGCTCGGCAGCGCGCGGGCGAATTTCGCCGACGACCACGCCCTGACCGTGGTGCTGGCGACGCGCGGCTATCCCGGCGCCTGCCCGCGCGGCGAGCGCGTCGGGCTGCCGGCCATCGCCGACCCCAGGGTGAAGATCTTCCACGCCGGCACGCGGCGGGTCGACGACCAGCTCGTCGCCGACGGCGGGCGGGTGCTGAACGCGACGGCCCGCGCTGCGACGCTGGCAGAGGCACGCCGCCTCGCCTATGCCGCCGCGGACGGCGTCGCCTGGCCGGGGGGCTTCTACCGCCGCGACATCGGCTGGCGCGCGCTCGCGCCGGCGGAGGCCTGAGGCCTTGCTCGACCAGGCCGAGATCCACCCGCTCTTCCACGGCGCGCCCGACTCGACCGAGTTCCGCAAGCTCAGGAAGCGGATCATCCGCCTGACGCGCGAGGCGATCGAGACCTACGGCATGGCGAGCGTCGGCGGGCGGTGGCTGGTCTGTCTTTCGGGCGGCAAGGACAGCTACACGCTGCTCGCCGCGCTGGTCGAGCTCCAGTGGCGCGGCCTCCTGCCGGCCGAGATTCTCGCCTGCAACCTCGACCAGGGGCAGCCGGGCTTTCCGGCGACGGTGCTGCCCGAGTTCCTCGCCCGCATGGGGGTGCCGCATCGGATCGAGTACCGCGACACCTATTCCATCGTCACGGAGAAGGTGGCCGAGGGCCGCACCTTCTGCGCCCTCTGCTCGCGCCTGCGCCGCGGGCACCTTTATCGCGTCGCCCGCGAGGAAGGCTGCTCGGCCATCGTGCTCGGCCACCATCAGGGGGACATCGTCGAGACGTTCCTGCTCAACCTCTTCTTCGGCGGCAAGCTCGCCGCCATGCCGCCCAAGCTCCTGAACGACGAGGGTGACCTCTACGTGCTCCGCCCGCTCGCCCACGTTGCCGAGGCCGACTGCGAACGCTTCGCCCGCGCGATGAACTACCCGATCATCCCGTGCGACCTCTGCGGCAGCCAGGACGGGCTGCAGCGGCTGCAGGTGAAGCGCATGGTCGACGAGTGGGAGAAAAAGAGCCCCGGCCGCCGGCAGATCCTCTTCCGCGCCCTCACCCAGGCCGTGCCGAGCCACCTGCTCGACCCTGCGCTCTTCGACTTCAAGAACCTCTGATCCCGGGTTCCGCGCCCGCCGCGGAACCCATCGGGGCTTTCCCCGCCATCCCGGCGGGTTGGGCGGAGATCCGCATCCGGCCGCCCGCCCGCGCCACCGCCGGCAGGGGGCCGGGGCCGCCCCTTTTACCTTGACCTTTCGACGCCGGGGCTGTTGAAGGCCCGTCAACCTTTGTCCGCAAAAGCCTGACCGGAGTCGTGCAATGGACGACCAGAGCCGGAACCTGATCCTGGCGACGGCGCTCAGCTTCCTCGTGTTGCTGGGCTGGTTCGTTCTCGGCCCGATTCTCTTCCCCGACGCCTTCCCGACCGAAGAGCCGGCGCCCGCCACCCAGACGGCGCCGGACGCCACCGTGCCGCCGGCCCCCGGCGCTGCGCCCGCGCCGGCGCCCGAGGCGGCTGCGGCCCCGCAGACCCGCGAGGCGGCGCTCGCAGCCTCCCCGCGCCTGCCGATCAGGACCGCGCGCGTCTCGGGCTCGCTCTCGCTCCTCGGCGCCCGCATCGACGACCTCTCGCTCAGCGACTATACCGTCACCGTCGAGCCCGGCTCGCCGACCGTCACGCTGCTCCAGCCGCCCGG
>NZ_CALLYO010000448.1 GCF_937858865.1 uncultured Amaricoccus sp.
CGAGCAACTTGTCGGCGCCGCGCATCCGCCGCGCGGCGCCGGCGGCCAGCACGATGGCGGCGACCCGGGCGCGGTCCTTGGAATGCGGGCGGCCGTCGCGCGGTTGCGGGCGGGCGGAGATCTCCTTCAGCAGCCCCCCGGCTCCCATGGCGGCGATCTCGGCCGGGCCGGTGGCGACGCCCGCCGCCAGCCGCTCCAGCACCCAGTCGGCGCCGTTGATGGTCGGCGCGCGGGAGCAGCCGGGCAGGCCGACGACCGGGCGCCCGGCGTGCTCGCCGATGAAGAGGAGGTTGCCCGGGTCGACCGGCATCCCGAAGCGGAGGAGCCGCCCGCCGGCGGCGACGAGCCCCGCCGGGCAGACGTCGGCCGCGTCGGAGGTGGCGGAGGCGCCGAGGATCAGCACCATGTCGCCGGTCGCCGCGCGCACCGCCTCGGCGACCGCGAGCGGCTCGTGCGGCACCGTCACCGGCGAGGCGAGCTCCTGCCCGAGCGCGGCGAGGCGCGTTTCGACGGCGGCGGCGCCCTTGGCGAGGAGGCTCGGCTTCATGCCGGGCGTCCGGGTCAGGATCAGCGTCGCCCGCCCGGGCCGGAAGCCGGCGACGCGCAGCACCTCGCCGGCCGAGAGGCAATCGACCGCCCGCTCCACGGCGGCGCGCGGGACGGCATAGGGGATGATCTTGACCGTCGCCACCATCTGCCGCGCCCGCACCCGCACGAGGTCGGCGAGCGTGGCGAGCGTGATCGCCGGGTCGATCGCGTTCAGCGCGGCGACGGCGGCCTCGTTCACCCGCACGATGCCGGCGGTCTCGGCGAAGAGGTTGACCCGGCCGGTGAAGGGCGCCGACACCGAGAGGCCGAGGGCGGCGGCGTCGGGGGCGAGCGCCCGCGCGACGGCGGTGGCGGCGGCGTCCTCGGGCAGGTCGCCCGGCTCGAGCCGGGCCACCGTCACCTCGGCGACGCCGGCGGCGGCGAGCGCGGCGAGGTCGGCGGCGGTGAGGGTGCGGCCCTTCTTCATGCGCAAGGCCCCCTCGTGCAGCGAATGCGCGAGGACGGCGCCCTCCGCCTGGCCGACCGGGACGGGGCCGAAGCGCATCTCAGCGGCGCGCGGCCGGGCGCCGCAGGGTCCCGGTGACCTCGGCGAGGATGGCGATGGCGATCTCGGCCGGGGAGCGGGCGCCGATGTCGGCGCCGATCGGGGCGTGGATGCGGGCGATCTCGGCCTCGGTGAAGCCCGCGGCCTTCAGCCGCTCCACCCGCTTGCCGTGGGTGCGGGGCGAGCCGAGGCAGCCGATGTAGAAGGCCGGCGAGCGGAGCGCGACCATGATCGCCGGGTCGTCGAGCTTCGGGTCGTGGGTCAGGGTGACGACGGCGGAGCGCGTGTCGGGGGCGAAGGCGGCGAGCGCCGCGTCCGGCCAGTCGTGCGAGAGGCGGGTGCCGGGGAAGCGCGCCTCGCTGGCGAAGGCCTCGCGCGGGTCGATCACCGCCGGGTCGTAGCCGGCGAGCCGCGCCATGGGGACGAGCGCCTGGGCGACGTGCACCGCGCCGACGACGGCCATCCGGAGCGGCGGATTGTGGACGCCGAGGAACCAGTCGCCCTCGAAGCCCGAGCTGTCGGCGGCGAGCGCCGCGACGGCGGCCGGCCAGAGCGGGTCGTCCGGGGTGCTGACGAGGCGGCGCTGCCACCCCTCGGGGCGGACGGCGTAGACGACGGGCCGCCGCGCGGCGCGCGCGGCGGCGAGCTCGGCGAGGAGGTCGGGGGTGGGGCCCTGGCCGACGCCGACCGGCTCGACCAGGATGCGGATGCGCCCGCCGCAGGCGAGGCCGACCGAGAAGGCCTCCGCGTCGCTGACGCCGTATTCGAGGAGCCGCGGCTGGCCGTCGTCGAGGGCGGAGAGCGCCTCGGCCACCACCGCGCCCTCGACGCAGCCGCCGGAGACCGAGCCGACCATCTCGGCGTCGGCGCTGATCGCGAGCTGGGCGCCCTGCGGGCGCGGCGCGGAGCCCCAGGTTTCGACCACGGTGGCGAGGGCCGCGCGCTTGCCGGCGCGCGCCCATGCGAGAGCCGCTTCGGGGATCTGGTCGTGTTCGGCTGGCATCGGTCGCTCCGGGTTCAGGGGTGGTGCGGGCGAGGCCGAAAGTCAAGGGAGTCGCGCCGGGGGCCACGTCGGCCCCAGGCTTCGCGGGGGCGACAGCGCCAGCCCCGGGCTCCCCATGCCGACGATCTTTCTGTATGATGGCTTCCGGTTCTTCTCCTACTCGAACGAGGGCGATCCGCGCGAGCCGATGCATGTGCATGTCATGAAGGGCGGACGCGAGCTGAAGTTCTGGCTCGATGCCGAGGTGTCGGTGGCGGCGAGCCGGGGGTGCGATGCGCGGACGGTGCGGCGGCTGCGGGCGGTGGTGATGGCGCGGCGGGAGGTCATCGAGGGGGCGTGGGGTGAGTATTTCGGCTGGGACGGTGCGCTTCGAGGGCGAGCGGATGTGGGTCGGGCTGTCCGACGGCCGGGTCGTCGGCGTGCCGCTCGCCTGGTTCCCGCGGCTGGCGCCGGCGACGCCGGCGGAGCGGGAGGCGTTCGAGCTGAGCCCGTTCGGGATCCATTGGGCGGCGCTGGACGAGGACGTGTCGGTCGAGGGGCTCCTCGCCGGGCGCGGGGACCGGCGGCGGGTCGGGGGCGAGGCGGCGT
>NZ_CALLYO010000449.1 GCF_937858865.1 uncultured Amaricoccus sp.
GCGCTGCACCTGCGTATTGCGCCGCCTCCGACCCTCTGCTATCACCGCGCCGATTTCGCCGGGGAGGCAGGGGTTAACCTGCGGCAGAATCACTCGCTTCCGCCCGCGGGGGGCCTGGGACAGAGACGGAAAGGGTGCCGGTGGCCAGTTCAGCGACATTGACCTCCGGCGTAGCGGGCCGCTACGCGACCGCGCTCTTCGAGATCGCCCGGGACGGAAAGCTGCTGGACGAGGTCGAACGCGACCTCCGCGAGATCGAGACCATCCACGCCACCAGCGCGGACTTCCGCCAGATCCTCGCCTCTCCGATCCACACCCGCGAGGAACAGGGCAGGGCCATCGCGGCCATCGCCGCGGCCATGGGCCTCGGGTCGACCGTCACCAACACGCTCGGCCTCATGGCGCAGAACCGCCGGCTCTTCGTCCTGCCGGATCTCATCGCCCAGGTGCGGGCGCTCATCGCCGCCGAGCGCGGCGAGGTGACCGCCGAGGTTACCTCGGCCAGCCCGCTGACCGAGGCGCAGGCCAAGGAGCTGGCCGCGACGCTGAAGAAGACCGTGGGCAAGGACGTCAAGATCAACGCCACCGTGGACGAGAGCCTGATCGGCGGCCTGGTGGTCAAGGTGGGCTCGCGCATGATCGACACCTCGATCCGCGCCAAGCTCGCCCATCTGCAGAACATGATGAAAGAGGTCGGATAATGGCGATCCAAGCCGCTGAGATTTCCGCGATCCTGAAGGAGCAGATCAAGAACTTCGGCCAGGAGGCGGAGGTCGCGGAAGTCGGACGGGTCCTCTCCGTCGGCGACGGCATCGCCCGCGTGCACGGCCTCGACAACGTCCAGGCCGGCGAGATGGTCGAGTTCCCCGGCGGCATCCGCGGCATGACGCTGAACCTCGAGACCGACAACGTCGGCATCGTGATCTTCGGCACCGACCGCGACATCGGCGAGGGCGACGTCGTCAAGCGCACCCGCTCGATCGTGGACGTGCCGGTCGGCAAGGGCCTGCTAGGCCGCGTGGTCGACGCCCTCGGCGACCCGATCGACGGCAAGGGCCCGATCCAGGCCGCCGAGCGCCGCATCGCCGACGTGAAGGCCCCGGGCATCATCCCGCGCAAGTCGGTGCACGAGCCGATGGCGCCCGATCGCCACGACGATGACGCGCAAGGTCGAGTCCGAAGCGCCGGGCATCATCGTCCGCCAGCCCGTCGGCGAGCCGCTGCAGACCGGCATCAAGGCCATCGACGCCATGATCCCGATCGGCCGCGGCCAGCGCGAGCTCATCATCGGCGACCGCCAGACCGGCAAGACCGCC
>NZ_CALLYO010000450.1 GCF_937858865.1 uncultured Amaricoccus sp.
GCCGGCCCCGGCCTTCGGCGACTGGCACAGCGGGCTCGCCCGGGCGGCGCGCTGAGCGCGGCTCAGCCGTCCGGCGGCGCCGGCCCGAGCAGCGCGTTCCCGGTGGCGGCATAGTTCTCGTAGCTGCCCGCCTCGCGCGACCGGCGGTAGAGGAAGGGATGGTCGCGCGCCTTCATCTCCTCCAGCACCCGGTCGAGCGCCACATACTCGTGCGACCCGCCGAGATACTGCCCGGTCGCGACGGCGTCGGCGATGCGGCGATAGGAATCGGCGTTGAACTTGAAGTGGCGGAGCGGCAGCAGCAGCCCGGTGGTCGGCGCGAGGGTGGAGCGGTGCGCGTCGCGCATGCTGTCGCCCACGCCCCATTTCCGCAGGAACGGCTTCTGCAGCATGTTGTAGCGCGGATAGCGCCGCTTGCCGGTCAGCCGGTTCAGCCGGTCGCGGAAGCTCCACCGCGCCAGCCCGAGCTCGGCCATCAGCCGGGCGCGTGCGCCGGGATGGAGCACGCGCGGGTCGCGCCCCTCGCGGAGCTGCAGGTGCCGCTCCCCGTCGAAGAACCACTCGCCCGCGAGATCGAAGGGTCCCTCCCGCTCGAACGCCTCGATCCGCCGGGGATAGACGTCGAGCATCACCCCGGTGACGCAGCGCGCCCCGATCCGGTCGGCGCGCGCCGCGACCTCGGGCAGCCCGACCCCCTGCGGGAGCACGACGAACTCGTCGGCGTCCGCCAGCACCGACCAGCGGTCGGGCGCGAAGCGGGCGGGCAGGAGCGACTTCCAGACGAGCTCCATGCGGATCTCCCTGCCTGCGCCCGGCCCAGACCGCGGCACCACGAGGTCCCCGTAGCGGCGGGGGCTCCCCATCAGCGTCACGTCCGGCTGCCGGCCCAGGAACGCGCCGGTGCCGTCGTCGGACTGATCGTCCACGACGATGAAATGCCCGACGCCGACCCGCCGGTAGTGATCGAGAAAGGCCGGCAGGAAGTACATCTCGTTGCGGACGACGGCGCAGAGCGGCAGCCCCTCCCCCGGCGCGCTGGCCGGCGAGACGATCTCGAGGTCGTCGAACTCGGCATGGAGCGGCGGCCCGGCCGGCGCGGACATCACCCCGCCCCTCCGGCGAGCCTCCGCCAGAGGCGGCGGAGCGGGAAGGCGGCGATGCGGGCGAGATGCCCGGGGAGGCCGGCGAGCCCGCGAAGGAAGGCGCCCGCCCGGTCGGCGAGGGTCGGCATCCGCGCCTCCGCCCCGTGCAGGGCTGCGAGCGGGCGGTCGGCGGCGAGGATCATCGGCAGCCGCGCCGCGGCCATCGGCCCGAGCAGGTCGCCGAGCGTCGCGACCTCGCGCCGCCCGCCGGTGAAATGCTTGTGGAAGCGGTAGTGGTGGACGAGCCGCGGCGCGGTCTGGAAGCGGTCCCAGCGGGCGACCGCGCCCTTGTCGAGCAGGTTGTATTCCGGCGGCAGCGTCGCGATGCGCAGATCGCTCTCCCAGAGCAGCTCGCGCAGCACCGGCTGGTCGCGCTTCAGCCCGCTCGCGCGCAGCGCCTCGGCCCAGGCGGCGAGGAAGGCGAGCACCTCCGGGGTCCGGCGATAGGCGATGACCCCGCCGTTGAACTGCGGGAAGGCGCCCGGCAGCGGCCGGCGCCAGACCGCGTTGGCCGCCGGGCTGTTGCGCCGCTGGTCGTGCGCCAGCGCGACGTCGAACCGGTCGAGCAGCTCGAAGACGTCGCGGAGGTCGGCGACGGCCAGCACGTCGGCGTCGAGATGCAGCGTCCGCTCGAAGCGGGTGCGCGCCATGGCGTCGATGCGCGAGCGGAACCAGACCTTCTCGAGCAGATGCACCTCGGCGAAGGCCGGGTCGGCGAAGGGCGCGTCGGTGAAGAGGTCGATCGGCAGCCCCGGCGAGACCCGGGCGACCGAGGCGGCGGCGCGGGCGGCCAGCTCCCGGTAGCCGGCCCCGGTCGCGACGAAGAGAACGCCGTCCCGCAAAGCTCGTCCCCCCTGGCGCCGGTCGGGGCCGACCTTAGCCGAGGGGGCGGACCGAGGCAAACGGCGGCGGGAAGGCCCCGCCGCCGGAGGCGCTCAGGCCGGCACGCGGCCCTCGTACTCGGCGCGGAGCCGCCGCCAGCCGTCCCAGAAGGGCGCGGGCTCGCCGCCGCGCAGCCGCGCGTCGAGCAGGTCGAGGTGGAGATGCCACCCGGCGCTGACCCCGACGAGATGTGCCCGGTCGGGCAGCCGGCGATGGGTGAGGGTGAGCAGCGTCTCGCGCCCCCGCTCCGCCAGCTCGATCGTCACCTCGGCGCCGCCCGACCAGGTGAAGCCGAGCCGCCGCGGCGGGTCGACCTCGGTGATCCGCGCCTGCATCCGATGCTCGCTCTCCATCCCCTCCGGCCGCTCGCCCGGCCGGTCGGTCAGCTCGTCGTTGCGCCAGACGAGCTCGAACGGCGCCCCGGCCTCGAGCGTCATCTCGCCCGCCGCCAGCCACTTCCGCCGCAGCTCGCTCTCGGTCAGCCAAGCCCAGACCCGGTCGATCGGCCCGGGCAGCAGCCGCTCGATGCGGACCGTGGCGGGCTCGGTCACGACGCCGTAGGCGCCGAGCGTGGTCGTCTCATTCATCGCCTTCTCCTTTCCCGGAAGCCTCCCCGGACCGCGCCTGCTCCTCGCGCAGCAGCCGCCCGAGGTCGTCGAGCCGGTCGTTCCAGAAGCGCTCGTAGAAGCCGAGCCACTCGTGCGCCCGGGCGAGCGGCCCGGGCTCGAGGTGGCAGACGTGGGTGCGCCAGCGGATCTCGCGGCGGATGAGGCCCGCGCCCTCCAGCACCTTGATGTGCTTGGAGGCGGCGGCGAGCGACATCGCGAAGGGTTCGGCGAGCTCGCCCACCGTGCGCGCCCCCCCGGCCAGATCCGCCAGCATCCGGCGGCGCGTCGCGTCGCCGAGGGCGTGGAAGACCGGGCCGAGATCGATCGCTTCTGATTCAACCATATCGTTAAGCTACGCCTGCCGGGCGGATCAGTCAACCGATTCGTATAATGAAAGCCCCAGCCCTCACAGGAAGCAGGCAGCCCGCCCGTCGGCGCGGATCGTCGCCGCCCCCTTCTGGATGGCGGCTCCGCGGCGGGCGATATAGGCCGAGCCCGACACCGGCGAGCGGTTGCGCGGGTCGGGCAGCACCGCCATCAGCCGCGCCGACCGCTGTGGCCCGAGCTCGGCCGCCGGCGTCTTCCAGTAGTGCAGCGCCGCCGCCTCGGCGCCGAAGACGCCCGGCCCCATCTCGGCGACGTTGAGATAGACCTCCATGATCCGCCGCTTCGGCCAGAGTACCTCGATCAGCAGGGTGAACCCGGCCTCGAGCCCCTTCCGCACCCAGGAGCGCGCCGGCCAGAGGAAGACGTTCTTCGCCACCTGCTGGCTGATCGTCGACCCGCCGCGGACCCGCTCGCTGTCGGCGATCGCTGCGCGGATCCCGTCGATGTCGAACCCCCAGTGGCGGCAGAAGTTCGCATCCTCCGCCGCGGCCGCCGACAGCGGCAGGTTCTGCGACATCCCGCGCAGCGGCACCCATTCCCGCTCGATCCCGCCGAGCCGCAGCCGCTCGGAGATCATCAGGACCCCGGGGGGCGGGTTCACCCAGCGCAGGAGCAGCACCAGCCCCACCGCCGCCAGCGCGAGCCAGAGCAGGGCGCGCACCAGCCCGCGCCAGAGCCGCAGCACCAGCCGCCGCGTCCGCCGAATGACCATCGCCCCGCTACCTGCCGGGAAACCCGCCCCGGCGCAAGCGTCCGGGCGAAAGGCTCAGGGGAGGGTGATGTCGATCCAGACGAGGCGGTGGGCGGAGGCGGTCGCAGCGGCGGCGGCGAGGGGCTCGCCGGGGGCGGGCCAGAAGACGCCGCTGGCGACGACGGCGAGATCGCGGGTGGGCAGGACGTAGTCGGTGCGGAGGTTGCCGGGGCCGCCGTCGTCGCGCCAGTCGGCGGTGTCGAGCTCGGGCGGGCCGGCGTGGTGCGGGTTGGCCGCTGCGGCGCCGCCGGGGCTGGACGGACGGGGGTCCTGCAGGCGCGGGTGGGCGAGGAGGGCGGCGATGGCTTTGTGCAGGCCCGCGCCGTCGACGGGGTCGAGGTTGAGGTTGCCGAGGACGATGGCCGGGGACTCCGGCGGGAGGGGGGCGGTGGTGCCGGTGTCGTCGGGGACGGGGGTGCCGGACAGGTAGCTGGTCCAGAAGGTGATTTCGGCGGCGTTGCGGCGGGGGTTCCCGGCGCCGAAGAGGGGTGGGGTCGGGTTGGAGGCGAGGAGGTGGAGGCGGCGGCCGTCGGGGAGGAGGACGGGGACGTCCCAGTGGGAGCGGGAGGAGAGGCGGCGGCCCTCGTCCCAGGGGTGGAGGCGGAAGGTGCGAGGCTCGGCGAGCGGCAGCCGGGAGAGCAGCGCCATGCCGCCGTGGCCGGGAAACTTGCCCCAGCCCCAGGCGTCGCCCCAGCCGGTGGTGCGGCCGTCGCCGTCGAGATCGCGGAAGCTGGGGTCACCGGCGTTGACCTGGGCGTGGAAGGCGTGGGCGTAGGCGAGGCCCCGGGATCCCTGGGCAATCAGGGAGCGGAAGGCGTCGAGGGCGAGGCCGCCGGCGTCGTCGTCGATGCCGGTGAGGAGGAGGACGTCCGGGCGGACGGCGCGGATGATCTCGGCGGCGGCGCGGATTTGCGGGTCGGGGTCGGCGAGGTCGGCGAGGAGGAGGCCCGGGGCGGCGCGGGTGAGGCCGACGTCCCAGGTGGCGACGCGGAGGGTGTCGGCGGCGGCGGGAAAGGCGAGGAGGA
>NZ_CALLYO010000451.1 GCF_937858865.1 uncultured Amaricoccus sp.
CAGTCACACTCCGAGGCACCAGCGCATGATCGCCTTCTGCACGTGCAGCCGGTTCTCCGCCTCGTCGAAGACGACCGAATGCGGCCCGTCCATCACCTCGCTCGTCACCTCCTCGGCGCGGTGCGCCGGCAGGCAGTGCATGAAGAGCGCCTCCGGCTTCGCCGCCGCCATCAGCTCCGCGTTCACCTGATAGGGCCGGAGCAGCGAATGCCGCCGCTCCCGCGCGCTCTGCGGGTCGTGCATCGAAAGCCAGGTGTCGGTGACGACGAGATCCGCCCCCGCGACCGCCCGGAACGCGTCGCGCTCGATCTCGACCTTCACCCCCTTCGCGCGCGCGAAGGCGAGGGCCTCGGGCGCGGGATCGTAGGCCGCCGGCCCGGTGAAGACGAAGTCGAAGCCGAACTGCCCCGCCGCGTGCAGGAAGGAGGCGCAGACGTTGTTGCCGTCCCCCGACCAGACCACCCGCGCGCCCCGGATCGGCCCGCGATGCTCCTCGTAGGTCAGCACGTCGGCCATGATCTGGCAGGGATGGCTCGCGTCGGTCAGCCCGTTGATGACCGGCACCGTGGCGAAGTCGGCCAGCTCGTGCAGCACCGCCGGGTCGAAGGTGCGGATCATCACCATGTCGACGAAGCGCGACAGCACCCGCGCCGTGTCGGCGATGGTCTCGCCGTGCCCGAGCTGCATCTCGCTGCCCGAGAGCACCAGCGTCTCGCCGCCCATCTGCCGCACGCCGACGTCGAAGCTCACCCGCGTCCGCGTCGAGGGCTTCTCGAAGACGAGCGCCACCACCCGCCCGGCGAGCGCCGCCTCGTCGTCCGGCACCCCGCGCGGCCGCCCGGCGCGCGCCGCCTTCATCGCCGAAGCCTGGCCGAGGATCGCCCGCAACTCCTCGGCCGGCGTGGCGTGCAGATCGAGGAAGTGCCTCATGCCGCCGCCGCCTCGAGCGCCTGAGCCGCGGCGTCGAGCCGGCGCAGCCCCTCCTCGGCCTCCGCCTCGGTCAGGTTGAGCGGCGGCAGCAGGCGCACGACATTGTCCGCCGCCGGCACCACCAGCACCCGCGCCCCGTAGCCCGCCTTCACCACGTCGCCCGCCGGCATCCGGCACCGGAGCCCGAGCATCAGCCCCTCGCCCAGCACCGACTCGAAGACCTCCGGATGCGCCGCGACCAGCCCCTCGAGCCCCTGCCTGAGCCGCCCGCCGAGCCGGCTCACCTGGTCGAGGAACCCGGGCGCCGTCACGATGTCCATGACCGCGCAGCCCACGGCGCAGCCGAGCGGGTTGCCGCCGTAGGTCGAGCCATGCGTCCCCGTCGTCATCCCCGCCGCCGCCGCCTCGGTCGCGAGGCAGGCCCCGAGCGGGAAGCCGCCGCCGATCCCCTTGGCGATCGCCATGATGTCGGGCGTGATCCCGGCCCACTCGTGATGGAAGAGCCGCCCGGTCCGCCCCATGCCGCACTGGATCTCGTCGAGCACCAGCAGCAGCCCGTGCCGGTCGCAGAGCGCCCGGAGCGCGCGCAGATCCTCGGCCGGCAGCGCGCGGATGCCGCCCTCGCCCTGGATCGGCTCGACCAGCACCGCCGCCGTCTCCGGCCCCACCGCCGCCTCGACCGCCGCGACGTCGCCGAAGGGCAGATGGTCGAACCCCGGCACCACCGGCCCGAAGCCCTTCACCATCTTCTCCGACCCCGCCGCCGAGATCGCGCCGTAGCTGCGGCCGTGGAACGACCCCTCGAAGGCGATGATCCGGTTCCGCTCCGGCTCGCCCTTCGCGTCGAAATGCTTGCGCGCCATCTTGATCGCGCACTCGATCGCCTCGGTGCCCGAATTGGTCACGAAGACCGTGTCGGCGAAGGTCGCCGCCACCAGCCGCTCGGCCAGCGCCTCCTGGTTCGGGATGCGGTAGAGGTTCGAGGTATGCCAGAGCTTCCGCGCCTGCCCCTCGAGCGCCGCGACGAGCGCCGGATGCGCATGCCCGAGGATCGTCACCGCGATGCCGCCGCCGAGGTCGAGGTATCGCTCGCCCCCTTCCTCCACCAGCCACGGCCCCTCTCCCTCCACGAAGGAGAGCGGGGCCCGCGCATAGGTCGGAAGGACGGGCGGTATCACGATCCTGCTCCTTTGCGGCCGCAAACGCAAAAGGCCCCAGGCGCGGCCGAGGCATGGGGCGAGCCGCCGTTCTTGCAGCAAGGGTCGCCGCGAGTCAATTCGCGCCCCGGCATCCTCGCACGCGGCCCTTCGCGCCCGGAGCGACGGTCCATGTCCGGCTGCCTCGCCCTCCGGCCGCCCGACCCCGCGCTTGTAACCACGCGGTGCCGGCGCATATATTGTCTCCCGGCGTCCGACGCCCCGTAGCGCGGGACACCATCCTTGCCCGAACGGAGCCCTGTCCGACATGTCCTGGACCGACGAGCGTGTTGAAACCCTGAAGGCCATGTGGGCCGACGGCAAGAGTGCGAGCCAGATCGCCAAGGAGCTCGGCGGCGTCACCCGCAACGCGGTGATCGGCAAGGTGCACCGCCTCGGCCTCTCGAACCGCGTCGGCGCCGAGGCCGATGAGGCGTCCGCCGCCCCGGCCCCCGCCGAGGAAGTGCGCGAGCCGCTGGCCGAGACGCCCCCACAGCCCGCGCCGGTCCCGCCGCGTCCGGCGGCGCGCGACCCGATCCCGGTCGTTCGCCCCAAGCCGGTGCCCGGCCAGCCAACCCCGCCGCAGCCGAGCCATTCCGAGATCAGCGCCGAGGCGCTCGCAAACCTCGCCGAGGTCGCCAAGAAGGCCCGCCGCCTCGCGCTGATGCAGCTGACCGAGCGCACCTGCAAATGGCCGGTCGGCGACCCCGCGACCGACGACTTCTGGTTCTGCGGCCTGCCCTCGGTGCCGGGCAAGCCCTACTGCGAGACGCACGTGGCGGTGGCCTTCCAGCCGATGTCCGCCCGCCGCGACCGCCGCGCCGGCGGCCGCTAGGCCCGGCCCCGGGCGAACCGGGGCAGGGGACGAGCCCGGGGGAGGGGAGGAATGGAGACGCCGCTCAGGGGCAAGGTCGCGCTCGTCACCGGCGCCAGCTCCGGCATCGGCCGCGCGCTCGCCCGGATGCTCGGCGCCGAGGGCGCCCGCCTCGCCCTCGCCGCCCGCTCCGCCGACCGGCTCGCCGAAGTCGCCGCCTCGACCGGCGCCGAGACCCTCGTCCTCCCCACCGACCTCACCCGCCCCGAGGAGGTCGACGCCATGGTCGCCGCCACCCTCGAGCGCTTCGGCCGCATCGACGTCCTCCTCGCCAACGCCGGCATCTACGTCCCCGGCGACGTGGCGGACGGCGACCCCGCCCGCTGGGACGAGATGATCGCCGTCAACGTATCGAGCGTCTTCCGCGCCATCCGCGCCGCCCTGCCGGCGATGATCGCCGAACGCTCTGGCCACATCGTCGTGACGAGCTCGATCTCCGGCCACGCCGCGCTGCACTGGGAGCCGGTCTACAGCGCCACCAAGCACGCCATCCAGAGCTTCGTGCACGGCCTCCGCCGCCAGGTCGCCCCGCACGGCCTCCGCGTCGGCGAGGTCTCCCCCGGCATCGTCCTGAACGAGCTCTGGGGCTACACCGACCCGGCGCGGATCGCCGAGAAGGCCGCGGCCCACGCCGGCCTCCTCTCCGAGGACGTGGCCGACGCCGTGCGCTTCATGCTCACCCGCCCGGCCCGCGTCACCATCCGCGACGTCGTCATCCTGCCGCAGAACCAGGACATCTGACCCCCCGAGGAAGCCCGATGCTCCAGAACATCCCCGACCTGCCGAAGACCATGGCCTCCGTGATCTGCCACGCCCCCGAGGACTACCGCCTCGAGGAGATCCCGGTGCCGGAGGTCGGCCCAGGCGAGGTGCTGGTCAAGGTCGCCTCCGCCGGCATCTGCGCCAGCGACCTCAAGTGCTACCTCGGCGCCCCGCTCTTCTGGGGCGACGCCAGCCGCAAGGGCTACTGCCAGCCGCCGATCACCCCCGGCCACGAGTTCGTCGGCAAGGTCGTCGCCCTCGGCGAGGGGGCGGGCGAGAAGTACGGCCTCGAGATCGGCGACATGGCGGTCTCCGAGCAGATCGTGCCCTGCTGGAAGTGCCGCTTCTGCATGACCGGCAAGTACTGGATGTGCGCGGTCCACGACATCTACGGCTTCCGCCAGCGCACGCCCGGCGCCATGGCCGAGTACCTGAAGTTCCCCGCCGGCGCCCTCAACCACAAGGTCCCCTCGGGCATGCCGGCCCACCACGCCGCCTTCATCGAGCCGCTCGCCTGCTCGATCCACGCCGTCCAGCGCGGCAACATCGAGTTCCAGGACACCGTGGTCATCGCCGGCGCCGGCCCGCTCGGCCTCGGCATGTTCGCCGCCGCCCGCATGAAGCAGCCGGCGCTCCTCATCGCGGTCGACCTCAACGACGCCCGGCTCGAGATGGCCAGGCGCTGCGGCGCCGACATCGGCCTCAACCCGACCAAGGTCGACGTGGTCGACGAAGTCAGGAAGCTCACCGGCGGCTACGGCTGCGACGTCTACATCGAGGCGACCGGCCACCCCAAGGCGGTGGTCGACGGCCTGCACATGATCCGCAAGCTCGGCACCTTCGTCGAATTCTCGGTGATGCGCGAGCCGGTGACGGTCGACTGGACGATCATCGGCGACACCAAGGAGCTCGACATCCACGGCGCCCACCTCTCCCCGCACACCTACCCGGTCGCGATCCGCATGCTGGAGGAGGGCCGCCTGCCGATGGAGGAGATCGTCACCCAGCGCATGCCGCTCGCCGACTTCCAGA
>NZ_CALLYO010000452.1 GCF_937858865.1 uncultured Amaricoccus sp.
ATATACAACGTCAATACGGCAAATTCGCCCCAGTAAAATCAACGACTTGCCGGGTGGGCACGCGTGCCCCCGCGTGCGCCCGCGCGCCTACCCCCCGGCCACGAGCTCGAAGGCGAGAACGCAGGACGCCTCGCCGAACCGCTCGATCGCCTCGAGCGCCTGCCCCTCGTGCTGGACGAGGAACAGCCGGTCCGGGTTCTCCGCCGGGTCCCGGTCCGGCCAGACCCGCGGCCCGGCCGCCACGTCCCGCCCGTACTTCGCCAGCATCTCCGCCGTGACGGTGAAGGCGACCGTCGCCGACTCCCCCGGCGCCAGCGTCACCTGCCGATGCCCGAGCCGCTCGATGAGCCGCGGCACCCGCTCCTCGCAGACCATGTCCTGATAGTAGAGATGCACCGTCTCCGTGCCGGCCCGGGCCCCGGTGTTCGTCACCCGCACGCTCGCCGTCAGCGGCCGCCCTCCCTCGGCCGCGAGCCTCCGCCCGTCGAGCGCCCAGTCCGAGAGGGCGAAGCTGGTGTAGGAATAGCCCTCGCCGAACCAGTAGGCCGACGGCCAGCGCGCCCCGAGCCCGAGATAGTAGGCGCACCAGTGATGCCGCTGCCGCCGCTCCGCCGAGCCCGCCACCACCGGCACCGGCGGCCGGTCGCCCCGCGCCTGCCGCGTGTCGAGCCCCGAGGTGATTCCGTCCGCGATCGGCAGCCCGTGCGACAGCCGCGCCGTCGGATCCGAGGCCCCGGCGAGCACATCGGCGATCGCCTCCCCCGCGAACGTCCCGAGGTGCGCCGTCCAGAAGATCGCGTCCGCATTCTCCTCGACCTCCGCCGGAATGTGCAGCGCCCGCCCCGCCGTCACGAAGACGACAAGCTTCGCCGCCGGGCTCGCCCGCCGCACCCGCTCGACCAGCCGCCGCTGGACCTCGGGCAGCCGCGGATCGGCCAGCGCCGCCGACTCCCCGCTCCACTTGTGCCGCTCCCCGAGGAAGAGGACGACATGCGTCGCCCCCGCCGCGGCCGCCTCCGCCGCGGCCAGCTCCTCCTCCGCGCCCGCCTCGTAGTCGCACCCCCGCGCATACCCCGCCCCCGGCCACCGCCCGCGGATCCCTGCGAGCGGCGTCCTCACCAGCTCGAGATGCTGGTTGGCGTGGCTCGAATAGGCCCCGATCCAGTCCTCCGGGTCCTGGTCCGCCAGCGGCCCCAGCACGCAGACCCGCGCCTCCGCCGGGATCGGCAGCACCGCCGGATCCGGCGCCTTCGGCCGCAGCAGCACCACCGAGGCCCGCGCCAGCGCCCGATACCCCTCCGCCGGCCCCTCGACCAGCGCCCGCCCCGGCCCGGTGCCGGCGAAGGGATGGTCCAGCACCCCGACCCGGTCCTTGATCTCCAGCATCTCCGCCGCCCGCACCCTGAGCGCCGCCTCCTCGATGCGCCCCTCCGCCACCAGCTCCGGCAGGAAGCGCAGGAAGAGCAGCGAGCAGAGGTCGATGTGCACGCCCCCCTCGACGAAGGCCCTGAGCGCCGCCTCCTTCGGGCTCGCCGCATAGCCGAAGCCGCCGTAGAGCTCGTAGATCCCGTCGTAGTCCGACTCGATGATCGCCCCCGGCCCGGCCTTCGCCTTCACGATGTCGCGCAGGAACGGATCGGCATGCGCCGGCACCCCGTTCAGCGCCACGAAGCTCATCATCGCCCCCTGCGCCCCGGCCTCCCAGCCGCCGTCGTAGCGCGGCAGCACCGTCTCGAGGAACTCGACCCGCTCGATCGGCAGCGCGGTATAGTCCGGCCCCGCCGTATACTGGTAGGGCCCCATGTGCTTCAGCACCACCGCGATCCGCCCCGTGCCGAGCAGCCCCTCGGCGCTCGCCCGCGTCACCTCGCTCATGAACCGCGGGCAGGCGATCAGCCCGCCCTCCTGCGTCCGCCCCTGGTTCTGCGCGAACGAATAGTCGCAGGTCACCCGCACCAGCGTCACCCCCGCCACCCCGGCATCGGCCGCCGCCTCCGCGTGCGCCCGCCGCACCACGCCCATGTCGAAGCAGTAGAGCGGGAAGGGCGCCACCCGGTGGAACCCCCGCCGCCCGTCGTCCTTGACCAGCAGCGGCGGATGCCCGTTCGCCACCGCGATCTCCTGCAGCTCGCGCAGCCGCCCGCCCACCAGCCCGGTCCCGCCGATCTCCCCCCGCGCCACCGCCAGCGCGATGTCCTCGCCGGCGAGCTGCAGATACCGCCCCGGATCGATCGAGGTGAGCTGCCCGGCGAGCTGCCGCAGGCTCATGCCCGCGGCCAGCCCCCAGGCGCGCGCGCCGATGTGCGCCGGCCGGACGGAATACGACTTTTTTGCCATGGTAGCTGCCCGATCTGCTGTTTTTACTCCCCGCCAGCCTAACCGACACTGGCTTTCCGTTTACCAATGATTAAGATCACATACGGCTGAATTCCGCCCGATAACATACAATGGCAGTCCCCGGTGAGGCCCGGGAGCAAGAACGGAGCGGCGATGACAGGCTCGGCCAGGCGCCCGACGGGCGGTCCGAGCGGTGCGCCTTCGCGAGAGCGCGCACCGTGAAGCGGTGCACGACCTTCTGGGGGCTGGTCTCGGCCTACTGGGTCTCCGACCGCTGGCGCGAGGCCTGGACGCTCACCGTGGTCGTGCTGGCAATCACCGCCCTCATCAGCAAGGCCGCGGTCTGGACCGCGACCGCCAGCGCCGACTTCATCGCCTCCCTCGCCGAGTTCCACCGCGCCGACACCGGCGAGCCCGCCCGCGTCATCCTGCTCGCCGCGCTCGCCTACTTCGGCATCTCCTTCGCCCGCTCCGCCGGCCTCGCCTTCCGCCACCTCGTCTCGACCACGCTGCACCGCAAGGCCCGCCGCTGGCTGATCGCCCGCTTCGACGCCGAGATCCTCTCCGACCAGCGCATCGCCCTCGACCTGATGAGCGACCGCGGCAGCGACGGCCGGAACGCCCGCCTGCCCGACTCGATCGACCAGCGCCTCGACATCTGCACCGACCACCTCTACGGCGGCCTCATCGGCCTCGTCATGGGCTTCTTCGGCGCCGTCCTCTCGGTCTGGTTCGTCTCGATCGCCCTTCTCAGCCGCAGCCAGGCCGTCGCGTGGCTCGACAACGCCGGCGCCGCGGCGAACCGCACCCTCGAGACCCTGCTCGGACCCGGCCTCGCCGGCCGCGTCGACCTCGTGCCGGGCGACTACGGCACGGCGCTGCTCGCCGGCATCCTCGTCGCCCTCTACGTGCCGCTCTCCACCCTCTTCGCCTGGCGGGTCGGCCGCGTCGTCCAGCGTCGCACCCTCGACCGGCAGAAGTCCGACGGCGCCTGGCGCGGCGAGATCGCCTCCATGCTCAACCGCGTCGCCCTCGTCGCCGCCTCGCGCGGCCAGTTCGCCCAGCGCGCCACCAACCAGCGCCTCTACGCCGGCATCGACCGCGCCTGGCGGCGGCAGAACGTCTGGGTGGCGCTGATGCTCATGTTCACCGAAATCTCGAACTTCCTCTCCCAGCGCCTGCTCGCCTACCTGCCGGCGCTCCCCGCCTTCATGGCCGGCAACATGACCTTCCGCGCCTTCGTGGCGAACTCCGAGCTCACCTCCGAGCTCATCGTCGGCGCCTCCTGGTTCACCAACGTGATGACCGAGATCGCCGTCCTGCGCGCCAACGCCGCCCGGCTGACCGGCCTCGCCGCCGCCGTCGAGCGGGTGCGCGACCGCGATCGCTTCTACGCCGAGACCGGCCGCAGCAGCTTCCGCCGCAGCGAAATCGTTGCCGGCCCGATGGTCGCGATCGAGGGCCTCGAGCTCTGCCACCGCGGCCACGAAGCGCTGCCCTTCATCAGCGTGCCGCGCCTCGTCCTCGAGGAGGGCGACCGCTTGCACGTCAGCGGCCCGAGCGGCTGCGGCAAGAGCTCCTTCCTCAAGGCCGTCGCCGGCCTCTGGCCCTACGGCGAGGGCGGGGTCGGCATCGCCGCCGGTGCCCGCGTCTTCCTCGCCGCGCAGGAGCCCGACCTCCCCGACCACCTCACGCTGCACCAGCTCGTCACCTACCCGCGCCGCGGCGGGGACTTCGATGCCCTCGCCGTCGCCGAGGCGCTCTCCCGCGCCGGCCTCGGCGGCCTCATCCGCGAGCTCGACGCCGAGCTGCACCAGGGCCGCCCCTGGCGCGACGTCCTCTCCGGCGGCCAGAAGCAGCGCCTCGTCCTCGCCCGCATCCTCTTGCAGGAGCCCGACGTGCTCCTGCTCGACGAGGCGACCTCCGCCCTCGACGTCAAGGCCGCCGCCGACTTCCACCTCGCGCTCGCCGAGCGGCTGCCGGCGGCGGTCGTCCTCTCGGTGCTGCACGCAGCCACCATCCCCGCCGACGCCTTCGGCCGGCCCTTCTACAACCGCACCCTCGAGGTCAGGCCGCACCTCACCGTGGTCAGCGATGCCGCCGAGCCCGCCCAGGTCTCCGCCGAGCCCGCCTACGTCGTCCACGTCGACGCTCCGCTGCAGACCCTGGCGCGCGCGCAGTAGCCCGCGGGACTCCCGCCCGCCCGGCGAAGCCGCTATCCATCACGGGAAGACGGCAGGAGGCGTGATCCGATGCGGCACGAGACGGGCGCGGACCTGGACGACGAGACGCTCCTCGACCTCGTCCAGCGGCAGACGCTCCGCTACTTCTGGGACTTCGCCCATCCGGCCTGCGGCCTCGCCCGCGAGCGCAGCAACGTCACCGCGAAATACGGCCACGAGGCGGTCACGACCGGCGGCAGCGGCTTCGGCGTCATGGCGATCGTCGCCGGCGTCTCGCGCGGCTGGATCGACCGCGCCGAGGCCGCCGGGCGCATCTGGAGCATGGTCCGCTTCCTCTTGAAGTGCGACAGCTACCACGGCATCTGGCCGCACTTCCTGAACGGCGACACCGGCCGCACCATCCCCTTCAGCCGCAAGGACGACGGCAGCGACCTCGTCGAGACCTCCTTCCTCCTCGCCGGCCTGCTCTGCGCCCGCCAGTTCTTCGACGCCGACGACGAGACCGAGACGCGCCTGCGCGCCGCCATCACCTGGCTCTGGGAGGAGGCCGAATGGAGCTGGCACACCCGGGACGGCCGCAACGTCCTCTACTGGCACTGGAGCCCGAACAACGGCTGGAGCATGAACCACGAGATCCGCGGCTGGAACGAGTGCCTCGTCACCTACGTCCTCGCCGCCGGCGCCCCCCGCTACCCGATCTCGCCCGAGGTCTACCACCGCGGCTGGGCCGACGGCCGCGACTTCACGAACGGCCGCAGCTACGGCGACGTCACCCTCCCGCTCGGCCCGGACGCCGGCGGCCCGCTCTTTCTCTCGCAGTATTCCTTCCTCGGCCTCGACCCGCGCGGCCTCGCCGACCGCTACGCCGACTACTGGCAGCAGAACCTCGCCCACACCCTGGTCAACCGCGCCTGGTGCGTGCGCAACCCGCACGGCTACCGCGGCTACGGCCCCGACTGCTGGGGCCTCACCGCCAGCGACAGCGTCGCCGGCTACGACGCCCACTCGCCCACCAACGACCTCGGCGTCATCACCCCGAGCGCCGCCCTCTCCGCCTTCCCCTACACCCCCGAGCCGTCGATGCAGGCGCTCCGCACCTTCTACCACCGCCTCGGCGACCGCCTCTGGACCGACTACGGCTTCGTCGACGCCTTCAGCGAGACCGCCGGCTGGTACGCGCAATCCCACCTCGCCATCGACCAGGGCCCGATCGTGGTGATGATCGAGAACGCCCGCAGCGGCCTCCTCTGGCGCCTCTTCATGAGCTGCCCGGAAGTCCT
>NZ_CALLYO010000453.1 GCF_937858865.1 uncultured Amaricoccus sp.
GGAGGCGCTGCCGGCGCCCGTCGCGGCACGCGAGGCCTCGGAGCGGGTCGCGAGGCGGTCCGCGGGCGCGGCATCCGCGACCAGGAGCGGCAGGCCGAGCCGGCGCGCGGCCTCGGCGATGCCGGGCTCCGCCGCCTTGGCCGGGAGGGTGGCGAGGGCGTCGAGCGGCGCGCCGAAGGCGGCCCGCGCCGCCGCGACGGCTGCGAGCACCTCGGCGGCGGTGACGCCGCGGCGGCTGCCGAGTCCCGCGACCCTCACCGCTTCACCCACGACCATTGCACGACCGGCAGCGCCGGCCGCCAGGCGGTCATGGCCCCGACCGGCGCGGCGCGGGCGACCGAGAGGGCGACGAGATCGCCGCCGAGCCGCCCGGCGGCCTCCGTCAGCCGGGCCTGCATGGCGAGCGTCACCGCGTTCGCGACCAGCCGGCCGCCGGCAGGCAGCTTGGCGATCACCGCCTCGAGGACGCCCGGGTCGGTGCCGCCGCCGCCGAGGAAGATCGCGTCCGGCGGCGGCAGGCCCGCGAGCGCGGCGGGCGCCGCGCCCTCGCGCACCTCGAGGCCGGGGGCGCCGAGGGCCTCGGCGTTGCGGCGGATGCGGGCGGCGCGGTCCGGGCGGGCCTCGACGGCGACGGCGCGGAGCGAGGGGTGGCGGAGCAGCCACTCGATCGCCACCGACCCCGAGCCGGCGCCGACGTCCCAGAGCAGCTCGCCCCGCCGCGGCGCCAGTGCGGCGAGGGTGACGGCGCGGACCTCGCGCTTGGTGATCTGGCCGTCGTGCTCGAAGAGCGCGTCGTCGAGGCCGGCGAGCGGCAGGACGGCGGCCTCCGCCCCGCCCTCGACCTCGACGGCGAGGAGGTTGAGCTCGGCGCAGGCGGCCTCGCCGAAGTCGGCGGCGCGGGCGGTCAGGCGGCGCTCCCGCGGGCCGCCCATCGCCTCGAGGACGTGCAGGCGCGAGGCGCCGAAGCCGGCCTCGACCAGCCGCCGGGCGATCCGGGCCGGGGCGGCGCCGTCGGAGGTGAGCGCGAGGATGCGGGTGCCGGGGTGGAGCAGGGGGCGGACCAGCGCCTCGGCGCGGCCGTGCAGCGAGATCGTCTCGACCTCCTGCAGCGCCCAGCCGAGCCGCGCCGCCGCGAGGCCGAAGGCCGAGGCGGCGGGGATCACCGTCATCTCCTCCGCGCCGATGCGCCGCGCGAGGGTGGCCCCGACGCCGTGCTGGAAGGGATCGCCCGAGGCGAGGACGCAGATCGGCCGGCCGCGCAGCGCCGCCACCGCCGCGACCGCCGTGTCGAAGGGCGTCGGCCAGGGCCGCGCCTCGCCGGCGACGAGCGGGCGGGCGAGCGCGAGGTGGCGCCGGCCGCCGAAGACGACCGCCGCGCCGGCGATCGCGGCGCGGGCGGCCGCGCCGAGCCCGTCGACGCCGTCCTCGCCGATCCCGACGACGGAGAGCCACCTCGGGCCCGTCGCGGCTTCGGGCGGTGGACCGGAGCCATCGGACGATTCCGTCCGATCGGAAATCGCTCTAGAAGGCTGCATGCACGTCCTCATCCTCGGCGGCACCGGCGAGGCTCGCCTGCTCGCGGCGCGGCTCGCCGCCCGACCCGGCCTCCGCCTCACCTATTCCCTCGCCGGCCGCACCCGCGCCCCGGCGCTTCCCGGCTGCGCGATCCGCAGCGGCGGCTTCGGCGGCGCCGCGGGCCTCGCGCGCTGGCTCGCGGCGGAAGGGGTCGGCCTCCTCGTCGATGCGACCCACCCCTTCGCCGCCCGCATCTCGCTGAGCGCCGCCGCCGCCGCGCCCGCCGCCGGCGTGCCGGTCGTGGCGCTCCGCCGGCCCGGCTGGACCCCGCGGCCCGGCGACCGCTGGAGCGAGGTGCCCGACATGGCCGCGGCCGCCGCGGCGCTCGGGCCGCGTCTTCCTCGCCATCGGCCGGCAGGAGGTCGCCGCCTTCCGCAGCGCGCCGCAGCACCACTACCTCGTCCGCAGCATCGAGCCGGTCGATCCGGCGGCCCTTCCCCCGGCGGCCGAGACCCTGCTCGCCCGCGGCCCCTTCGGGGAGGAGGCGGAGCGCGCCCTGCTCGCGGCCCGCCGCATCGAGGTCGTGGTCGCCAAGAACAGCGGCGGCGCGGCGACCTACGGCAAGATCGCTGCCGCCCGCGCGCTCGGCCTGCCGGTCGTCCTGGTCGCCCGGCCCGAGGGGCCGGAGGCGGCCGCGACCGTGGAGGATGCCCTGGCCAAGATGGAACGTCATCTCGCGGCCCCGCGCGGCGAATAGACCAGCGGCGGCAGCCCGGGCCGCGGCACCGCCCGGGTCTCCGCCGAGCCGACGATGACGCAGGTCGCCATGTCGGCGAGGCCCGGATCGGCCGCGCCCAGCGTCGTGACCGTGATCCGCTCGTCGTCCCGGAGAGCGGCCCGGCCGAAGACGACGACGGTCCCGGGGGGCAGGAGCTCGCGCAGCACCTCGAAGGCCCGCGCGAGCTGCCAGGGCCGGGCGCGGCTCGCCGGGTTGTAGAGCGCGAGCGCGAGCCCGGCGCCGGCCGCGGCGCGGAGCCGCCGCTCCCCCGTCTCCCAGGGCTTCAGGTTGTCGGACAGCGACAGGGCGCAGAAGTCGTGGCCGAGCGGCGCCCCGCAGCGGGCGGCGACGGCGAGCATCGCCGTCACCCCCGGCACCACCTCGATCTCGAGCCGCCGCCAGGCCGCGGGCCCGGCCTCGACCGCCTCGCAGACCGCCGCCGCCATGGCGAAGACCCCGGGGTCGCCGCCCGAGACCATGGCGACCGCGCGCCCCGCCGCGGCTAGCGCCAGCGCCGCCCGCGCCCGCCCGATCTCCTCCCGGTTGTCGGTCGGATGCGCCGCCTGCCCCGGCGCCAGCGCAACGCGGGCGAGGTAGGGCCCGTAGCCGAAAAGGTCGGTCGCGCCCGCCAGCGCCGCGCGGGCGGCGCCGGTCAGCTGCGCCTCCGGCCCCGGCCCGAGGCCGACCACGGCGAGCCGGCCGGTCACGGCCGGTCCTCCCAGCCGGGCACCAGCACCAGCGAGAAATAGGGCGCCGCGTCGTCCGCCTTGGCGGCGAGCGGCGTCGTGACCGACTGCGCCATCGTCCCGCGCTCGATGTAGACCGCGCGCCCGAGCTTGCCCGCCCCTTGCAGCGCCCGGCGGATCGTCCCGAGATTGCGGCCGACCTTCATGATGACGCTCGCCGGGCTGTCGACCAGGCGGCGGGTGAGCTCCGCCTCGGGCAGCGTGCCGGGCAGCACGGTCAGCACCTCGTCGCCCTGCACGACCGGCAGGCCGGCCTGGCTCCAGCAGCCCGACATGGCGGTGACGCCGGGGATGACCTCGGCCGGGTAGCGCGGCGCGAGGCGGACGTGGAGGTGCATGTAGGAGCCGTAGAAAAGCGGGTCGCCCTCGCTCAGCACGGCGACGGTGCGCCCGGCGAGCAGATGCGCCTCGACCGCCGCCGCGGCGGCGGCGAAGAAGCCGGCGATGGCCGCGCCGTAGCGCGGGTCCGAGGTCGGGACCTCGGTCGTCACCGGATAGAGGAGCGGCAGCTCCACCACGTCCGGGCGCAGCAGCCCCTCGACCGTCGCCCGGCCGTTGCCGCGCCGGCCGGCCTTGGCGAACCAGGCGACGACGTCGGCCGCGGCGAGCGCCCGCACCGCCTTGACCGTCAGCAGCTCCGGGTCGCCCGGCCCGGTGCCGACGCCGATCAGCCGGCCACTCATATCCCCACCCTCGCCAGCGCGTTCACCGCCGCCGCCGTCATCGCGCTGCCGCCGAGCCGGCCGAGCACGACCGCATGCGGCAGGTCGGTCGCCGCCAGCGCCGCCTTCGACTCCGCCGCGCCGACGAAGCCGACCGGCATGCCGACCACCGCCGCCGGCCGCGGGGCGCCGGCGGCGAGCATCTCGAGCAGGTGGAAGAGCGCCGTCGGCGCATTGCCGATCGCGACGACGGCGCCGGCGAGCCGGTCGCGCCAGAGCTCGAGCGCCGCCGCCGACCGGGTCGTGCCGAGCGCCACCGCCAGCCCCGGCACCTGCGGGTCGCGCAGGGTGCAGATGACCTCGTTCGCCGCCGGCAGCCGCGCCCGGGTCACGCCGTGCGCCACCATCTCGGCATCGCAGAGGATCGGGGCGCCGGCCACCAGCGCCTCCCGCGCCGCCGCGACGAAGCCCGGCGAGAAGCGGACGTGCGCCGCCGCCTCGACGAGGCCGCAGGCGTGGATCATCCGCACCGCGATCTCGGCCTCCTCGGGCGGGAAGCGCGCGAGGTCGGCCTCGGCCCGGATGATCGCGAAGGACCGCTCGTAGATCGCCGTCCCGTCGCGGACATAGTCCCCGCTCACCATCGCGCGGCCTCCAGCAGATAGCGTTCGAGCCCCGCGGGCACCGGCCGCCCGTCCCCTGTGACGCGCGGCCCGTCCTCGCCGGCCACCAGCGTCACGGCCGGCGCGGCGGGCTGGGCGCACCGCTTGGGGCAGCCCGAGACGTGCAGCGGCACCCCCGCCGCGACCTCCGCGCGCTCGGCCGCGATCCGCGCCGCGATCGCCCGCGCCGCCAGCCGCCCGGAGCTGCAGGCCGGCGCCCCGGCGCAGGCGGCGATCGCG
>NZ_CALLYO010000454.1 GCF_937858865.1 uncultured Amaricoccus sp.
GCCTGCACCTCGTAGACGTAAGGCGGTGCCGCACCCTCCGGACGCGGCCCCGACGGTGCGAGAGGGCGACGGCCGCCCCGAGGGCGATGACCGCCGCGGCAAGCAGGAGCCCGATCGCCCGGCGCCCGGGCCGCGCCACGCCGCCCGTCATCGCCGCCGCGGCGCCTGCTTCGTGCATGGATCGTGCATCACTGGGCCCCACCCTCGAGCGCCTCGATCCGGGCCTCGAGCGCCGCGCGCTCCCGCAGCCGGGTGTCCTCGTCACGGATCCGGGCGAGCGAGCCGATCAGCTCCGACCAGCCGTAGGTATAGGTGAAGCCGCCGGGGTTGGCATGCGCCAGGCCCTTGAAGTGGCGCATGATCTCCTGCTCCCACATCTGGGCGTATTCGTACTCCGCCGCGCTCGGGTTGTTCCCCTCGGTCCAGAAGAGCCCGAAGAACCCGCCCGGCACGTCCGCCTCCGGCTCCGGCGGCGCCGGCCGATTGGTCGCCTGCCCGACCAGCAGCCCGTCCTCGTAAAGCCCCTTGACGACCGCCTCGGCCTGCTGCACCAGCCCGACCCCCTGCGCCGTCCCCTTGTCGATCATCTCGAAGTAGCTCTGCGCGAAGCTCGGCGCATGGCACTGCGAGCAGGTCGCGATCCACAGATCCTTGCGCTCCTCGAACCAGGGATGATCGAGGTTGTCGGCGATCGACGGCATCGGCGAGAAGCCCCAGCGGACCTTCTGCACCAGGTTGTGGCTGTAGGTCCCGTTCGCCTCCATGTGGCAGGTCTGGCAGGTCGGCGCCGTATAGCCGGCCGAGGCGAAGGCCTCCGACAGCGGCGCATCCCAGTCCCACTCGGCGCCGCCGGTCTGGTAGATGATGCCGTGCCGCGAGAGCATGAAGGCCTCGAACTCGTTGTGGTCGACGCCGTTGTGGCAGTTCGAGCAGACCTCCGGCTTGCGCGCCTGGGCGGCCGAGAACTCGTGCCGCGTGTGGCACTGGTTGCAGGTCGCCTGCGTCGTGTGGCACATGGTGCAGCCCTCGGCGATCTCGCGCTCGGCCATCCCCGCCCAGATCGCGGTCTCGTAGTTGGCCAGCATCGACAGAGCATGGCTCGGCCGCCCGGCGGGCCACTGCTCCTGCGGCCAGGTCAGCGTGTCGCGCTCGGACTCCCGCTCGGCGAACTGCTGCACGTGGCACTGGCCGCAGGCCGCGGAGTCGGGCAGCCGCAGGTCGGTCTTGTGATTGCCGCCCGCGCTCCCGACGCCCATGTGGCAATCGGCGCAGCCCACCTGCTCGAGGCTCTGCCCCTCGGGCAGCAGCCCCATCGACCGCAGGTTGCCTTCCACCTCCTCGATCATCGCCTTCTTGTAGGCGCGGGAATCGTCGTCGGGCAGCGCTCGGATCGCGTTCAGGTCGCCGTGCACGCTCTTCTGCCAGCCATGCACCCAGCGCGGGGTGATCGACTCGTGGCAGGTGACGCAGTCCGCCGCCTCGACGTCGAAATCGAGCTCGTCGCGCCCGGTATAGAAGAGCGTGGGATCGAGATAGGCCGACATGGGAATCGGCTCCCAGAGATCGGCGAACTTGCCCTTGCCCGCGCCCTGCGCCGCGTCGCGATAGCGGGCCGCAACCGCATCGTAGAGCACGTTCGGCGGGGCGTCCGGGGTGATGCCGAGCGCATCGTAGAGTTCCTGCGGCACCTCGGCCGAGGCGGGCGCCTGCACGAGAAGGAAGGCGGCGAGCAACGCCGCGACCTTCGTCCATGCCCTGCGCGCTGGCTGCCTGGGTCCCATCGTCCTGTCCTCCGCGGGGAGCCTCGGTCGCAATCCCTCACCGCCAACCTGCCGCCAAAGGAGACGAGGCCGTAGGTCCACCCGGACCGAACGTCATGGAGCCGGCGCCGCGCGAGCATGGGGCCGATCCCGGGAGAAGGGGTCGCCTACCGGAGATTGGCGCGAAGCGCCGCCGCCGCGGCCGGCGGCGCGAGGGCGAGGACGAAGAGGGTGAGGCCGCCGAGAAGCATGAATGCCGGCCACGGGTCGGCGCCCTCGGCTGCCGACGCAGCGGCACGGGCGCCGAAGATCAGCGACGGCAGATAGAGCGGCAGGACCAGGATCGAGAGCAGCAGCCCGCCGCGGCGGATGCCGACGGTTACCGCCGCCCCGATGGCGCCGAGAAAGCTGAGCGCCGGCGTGCCGACGGCAAGGCTCGCGACCAGCCACGGATAGGCCGGCGCCGGCAGATGCAGGGTGAGCGCGAGGAGCGGCGCGGCCGCGACGAGGGGCAGACCCGTCGTCAGCCAGTGCGCCACCGCCTTGAGCGCGACGAGAGCCTCGAGGGGCAGGGGAGAGAGAGCGAGAATGTCGAGGCTCCCGTCCTCCTGATCGGCCTGGAAGATCCGGTCGAGCGACAGCAGGCAGGCGAGGAGCGCGCCGATCCAGAGGGTCCCTGCGGCGAGACCGGCCAGTCGCTCCGGCTCCGGCCCGACCCCGAGCGGAACGAGCAGCACCGCGATCAGGAAGAAGGCCAGGCCGAGGCCAGCGCCGCCGCCGGAGCGAAAGGCGAGCGTCAGCTCGCGCGCGAGGACCGCCCCGGCCGCACTCACGTCCAGGCGCCCTGGAGGAACGGATCGCCGGCGGCCGACGCCGTCTGCGCTTCCGCCGCCAGCACCAGCTCACGCGCGGGCGCGAGATCAAGCGGAACGTGCGTCGCGACGATCGCGAGCCCGCCGCCGGCCGCGTGCTCGCGCAGAACCCGAAGCAGGCGGCCCGTCGCATCGGCGTCGAGCGCGACGGTAGGCTCGTCGAGCAGCCAGAGCCGGCGCGGCGCGACCAGGAGGCGGGCGAGGCAGATGCGCCGCTTCTGCCCGGCCGAGCAGAGGTGCGCGGGCCGTTCGGCCAGCGGCCCCAGGTCGAAGGCGGCGAGCGCCGCTCCCGGATCCCCGCCGAAAAGGCGCGCCCAGAAGCGCAGGTTCTCGGCGACGGTGAGCTGCGGCTTGATCGCATCGAGATGGCCGGCATAGGCGACGGCGTCGGCGCGGCCCTCGCCGCCGACGGCACGGCCGTCGATCTCCATGCGGCCCGAGGCGGGCAAGAGGCCGGCGAGTGCCCGGAGCAGGGTCGATTTGCCGGAACCGTTCGGGCCGCGCAGGATCAGCGTCTCGCCGGAGCCGAGCGCGAACGAAAGCCCGCGGAGAATGAGGCGGCCGCCCCGGGTACAGGATAGGTCAGTGACGGTCAGCCCCATGGTTCCCGCATAGCCGATCGGCCGCCGCCTGGGAAGTCCAGGCAGCCCGCTCGTCTATCCCCTTGATGGAAACTCACCTTTCCCTGCCCCGCCCTCCCCTTGAAACGCCGCTGCCCGGTACCCAGATCCTTCCCGTCCGGCGCCGCTCTGCGGGTCGGACTCCAGAGATGAGGGCCTGTCCCCGAGGGAAGGCCCGAAGATGTGTCGCTTCGAGAAGGATGCAACCATGCGAACCTTTGATCTCACCCCCCTCTATCGCTCCACCGTCGGCTTCGACCGTCTGGCCAGCATTCTGGACCAGGTGATGAGCGCGGACGTGAGCCAGAACAGCTACCCCCCGTACAACATCGAGAAGACCGGCGAGGATGCCTACCGCATCACGCTCGCCGTGGCGGGCTTCTCCGAGGACGAGCTCAGCATCGAGGCCCGTGAGGGTCAGCTCGTCGTGACCGGCCGCAAGGCCGAGATCGAGGACAAGGCGACCGTCCTGCACCGCGGCATCGCGACCCGCGCCTTCGAGCGCCGCTTCCAGCTCGCCGATCATGTCCGCGTCGTCGACGCGGTGACCGAGAACGGTCTCCTGCACATCGACCTGGTCCGCGAGGTTCCCGAGGCGCTGAAGCCCCGCAAGATCGAGATCTCGCGCGGCAAGGCGATCGAGAGCCAGGTCGCCGCGGCCTGAGCCGCACACGACTTGGAAAGGAAGGTCGCGCCCCGAGGGTGCGGCCTTTTGTCATCCGCGCGGCTTACGCGCGCTGATCGCGGGTGATCGTCGGCTCCCGCACCTCGACCGGCGTTCCGGCGGAACTGTAGGTGCGGAGCTGCGAGCGGGCGGCGCGGATCTCCTCGACCTGTGCCGCCCCCGCTCGGACCCCGGCGAGGCTCGCCAGGAGGAGACGGCTGTTGCGCTCGGCGCGGTCCTTGAGCGCCGTGAGGAAGTCCTCGGGCACCCCAGCCTCGCCTTCGAGCAGCTCCGCCACCGCCGCCTCGCGCCGCTCGACCAGCGTGCAGAGGTTCGAAAGGGGGCCGTTCAGGATCACCTTCCGCTCGAGATCGAGAAGTCTCAGGATGCGTGCGTAGCGTGCCGACGTGAGAATATGCGCGATCATCTGCTCACCGTTCCTGCTTGAGGAGTTCGAAGATCCGCTCGGCGAGCCCGATGCCGCCGCGCTGCGCCAGGAGCCTGGCGTATTCGTCGGTGAGAAGGCTGGCGAAGGCCTCCTCGCCCGCCCCGCCCCCGAAGCTCTCCGAGGGGGCATTGAGCCCGGAATGCCGGAGCATCTCCGCCAGAAAGGCCGCCTCGAACGCCTGCGCCGCCTCGCTCGCCGCCGTGTCGGTTGGCCTGGTCGCGCCGGGCCTTGGAGGCGCCACCGGCGATCCGATCGGGAATGACTGCATCTCCGGCTCCCTTCGCGGGCTCGCGTCCCTGCCGACCTATGCAGCCCGGGCGGTAAAGAAACCGTAAGGGTTTGCGGGCAAAGGAGGCGCATGGACATATCCTTCCCGGTTCCCGACACGGCTGCCGCCAGGCCCCGGTCCACCGCCGCCCCACGCGAGGCGACGCACCCGGCCGACCGCGAACGCGGAAAGGGCGAGGACTTCGGATCGGTGTTGCAGGACCCCCAGCAGCTCCCCGCGATCGAGCTGGCCGATGCCGGCGCCGATCCCGCCGCCGATCCCGCCGCAGCCGACATCCTGGTGGCCATCGTCGCGATGCCCGCCCCACCGCCGACGGACGCGGTGGACCTCCCGCCGGCCGACGCCGCTGCCGTCGCCCCCGATCTTCCTTCCCCGACCGCCACCCTTCCGGCGGCCGAGCTCACGCCGCCGCCACCCACCCCGATCGAGGACAGCAGCGCCCCGGCCGCCGATGGCGACATGCCGGTCGCCGCGCAGGGACCAACGCCGCGCCAAAACATCCGCCCGAGCGGGATGCTCCCCGTCACCGCGCCGGGGAGCGCGCCAAGGGCGGACGCCGAAGCCCCCGCTCCGGACGGCCCGATCGCCCCCGTGGCACTCCGGCGGGCCGATGCCCCGGCCGAGGGCGCCCAGCCGATGCCGACGGCCCTCCTCGCCCCGCCCGCCCGCTCGGGCGACGACCCGGCCAGCGGACAGGACGTCCGCCTGCTGGACGCGCCCGAGCCGGCATGGCAGCTCACCGAGGCCACCGCGCGACCGGCCCGCGCCGAGGCGACCGTCCATCCGCTGGCGGCGGCGCCGGCTTCGCCCGCGCCGCGGCAGGTGGTCGCGCAGGTCGCCGTGGCGATCGGCGAGGCCCCCGACGACCAGCGACTCGAGATCCGTCTGGATCCGCCCGAGCTGGGGCGGGTGCAGATCCATCTGACGCGGCACGATGGCGCCGTGCAGGCGGTGGTGCTGGCCGATCGCCCCGAAACCCAGGACCTCCTGCGCCGCCATTCCGACCTGTTGGCCAGCGAGCTGGACGCAGCGGGCTACGAAGGCGTCAGCCTCGACTTTCCTCGGCCGGACGCGCAGCCGGAACGCGCACCCCCCCCGAGCGACGACTGGGCCCAGACGCCCGCCCCACCGGCCGCCGTCCCGGAACCGGTCGCGGTCACGCTTCGGGACGAAGCGCGGGGAAGCTTCGCCGGCGGGCTCGACATCCGCCTCTGATCTCGGAAAAGGACGCACGGATGGAGATCAATCAGACCACATCTGCCGCCACCGGCACGCAATCGAGCGCGCGCGGCACCACGGACGGCGGCACGGACGGCGGCACGGGCGTCGCCGGCGCGATCGGCGGCGACTTCCAGACGTTCCTCACGCTTCTCACCACGCAGATGCGCAACCAGGACCCGCTCAAGCCCATGGACTCGACGGAGTTCGTCGCGCAGCTCGCGAGCTTCTCGGCCGTTGAGCAGCAGGTCCGCACCAACGACCGGCTGCAGAGCATCCTCGACGTGCTGTCGGTCGGAAGCCCGGCCGGCCTTGCCGAGTGGATCGGCCGCGAGGTCCAGGTCGCCGCCGCGGCGGACTACGCCGGGACCCCGCTCGAGGTCGCCGTGGAGCCGGCCGACGGAGCCGAGCGCGGCGTGCTCGTGGTGACCAACGACTTCGGCAACGAGGTGGCGCGCCTCCCCGTCGCCGCCGACGCCCGCGACGTTGTCTGGGACGGCAAGGACGCGATGGGCACGTCCGCCCCCCACGGCAGCTACACCTTCACCCTCGAGAGCTACGCCGGCGACAACCTGCTCGGGACGACCGCCGGCAAGATATTCCGGCGCGTGGACGAAGTGCGCCTGGTCGACGGCGCCCCGCGGCTGGTGGTGGCCGGCGGAACGCAGATCCCCCTCGACGAGGTCGGCGCCGTCCGCTGACGCCCCCACCAAGCGCATGCCTGGGGCGAGGACCAGCTGGGCCTGCCGCACCCCACCCGGCCCCGCTCCTCGAGGCACGCCGCCCGCCGTTCCCGGCTTCCCTCCCCGTCACTCGACGGGCGACCATTCCTCCCCGGGGTCGAACAGATCGATCTCGATCGCCCTCGACAGCGTATCCTCGCCGAGATCGGCCTCGTAGACGACGCCGCCCTCGCCGACCATGAAGCTCATGATCCCGGTGTCGCCATAGACCGCCGGACAGGCGACCAGAGCGTGCCCTGCGACCATGTTCCCCGCGACCATGTAGCTGTAGGCGCCGCCGGGCGCGGACTCTCCCTGCCCCTGCAGGACGCGGAAATAGTAGCCCTCGAACGGCTCGGGATCCCGGTCCTCGCCGTCGAGGCTGTAGCCGGTGAAGCTGGCGCGCGCGATCGTGTCGTCGAACGGGCTCGGAGCCGCTCCGGGCTCTTCCGGCCAGTAGAGGCCGTCGCGGGCGCCGGGGCTCGACAGGATCGACGCCGCGAACTCCAGCACGCCGTCGCCGTCGTGGTCGGTCCGGCGGTAGGCCGCCTGGATCTCGCCCGCGCGGCGCATGATGCCGATCACCGCCAGCTCATTCCGGCCGATTCGGCGCGCCAGCACCTCCTCGCGCGCGCTGTCGGCGTCAAAGCTCCAGGCGCCGTCGCGCGAGACGAGCGGGGCCGGGAACGGCCATACGTCGCGGCCGGCGTAGAGGACGGCGCGGCCGTCGGCCTCCATCTCGAGCCGGCTGACCGCCCGCACGTCGCTCAGGAAGCCGCCCCAGAGCTCGCGATCCTCCTGCGCATCGCCGGTCGAGACGACGTCCTCATTCTCGGGGCCGAAGATGCGCAGCACCTCGGCCTTGTCGCCGGTCTCCAGCGCCGCGAC
The DNA here is from genome assembly GCF_937858865.1 of uncultured Amaricoccus sp. GTDB lineage: Bacteria > Pseudomonadota > Alphaproteobacteria > Rhodobacterales > Rhodobacteraceae > Amaricoccus. Next base: position 7,482 of record NZ_CALLYO010000454.1, read on the forward strand.
CAGGGCCGACACGGCCGCCTCGGGCGTCTCGAACCGCGCGGGCTCCGCCGCGGCCGGTCCGGCCGACGCGATCAGGACCAGTGACAGGCAGACCCGCACCCGATGCGTCATCTCAACGCCTCCTGCCGCCACCGCCACCGCTGCGACCCCCACCCCTGCTGATGCTGGCCCGGCCGCGATTGCTGGCCGCCGAGGCGCGAGGGCCGGACGGCCTGTCGAAGGCGCTGCTCGAACGGCTGGGCGCCCTTGCCGAGGGGGCGCGGTTCGCCGAGGGACGCGAGATGTTCGCCGGCCGGGCCGTCGTCGGCCGCTGCTGCGCCGCGCCGCGCTGGACGGACGCTTCCGGGCGCGTGGCCTGGCGCGACGGCCTGAGGCTCGCGGGCTGGGTGCCGACCGACTTCCGCGCCTCGATCTTCTGGCGGGCGACCTCGCGGCTGGCCCCGCTGGAGATCGGTGTCCGGTTGCCGGCGCCCGCCCGGTCGCCCGCCCGGTCACCCGCGCCGGCGCGGTCGCCGATGCCGGCGATCTCGCCGCGGTCGATCTGCGTCCGGTCGCTGTCGCCGATGCTGACCCGGTCGCCGTCCCCTATCTGCGGTCGATCCCCGTCGCCGATGCCGATGTCACCGCGATCGACGTCGATGTCGTCGCGATCGACATCGATGTCGATATCGTCGCGGTCGATGGTGATGTCGCCGCGGTCCCAGTCGATGTCGTCGTCGCTGTCCCAGCCATCCCAGTCGTCATCGTCGAATATCTCGTCGAGGATGACCGCGCCGCCGAGGATGATGCCGCCCGCCACGAGCGCGTCGCCCCAGTCGTCCCAGTCGTCGTCGTAGCCGTAACCGTAATGATAGACCGGCGGGCCGGCGACCGGCGTGGTATAGACGACCTGGCTGTCGTAGGTCGGAACGTAGACGACGTTGGGGTCGGCCGGGGCGATGACGATCTTGTCGTTCACCTCCTCGACCTGCTGCACCTCGTTGTCGACGAGGTAGCCGTTCTCCTGCGCCCGGACCCTGAGCCGCTGGATCGCCGCGAGCACCTCGTCGGTCTGGGCGACCACGGCCTCGCCGGCCTGCTCGGTCCAGTCGATGTTGTCGCTCATCCGGGTCACCACGTCCGGGAAGCCGGCGGCGAGCTCGCGGACACTGTCGTCCCATGGCTGGCCGGCGGCCTGCGTCGCGCGCTCCCGGTCCGGGGTGTCCCCCGACTCCTCGACGAAGCGCGCCGCCTTGACCACGTCGAGCGGAAAGGTCGACGCCACCAGAACGGTCGTGAGCACCTGGTCGGGGAAGAGCGCCACCGGGCCGAGCAGCGTCTCGAGCTCGGCCGCCTCGAGCGGACCCTCGGCCGCGACCGCGGCCTTGAGCGAGGCCGCCGCCTCGGCCGCCTGCTCGGGCGTCAGGACCGCGCCGCTCGCATCGACGCAGGGAATCGTCAGTTCCATGCCGACGGCGACGCTTTCGGGATTTCCGCCGAGCGCGTCCCAGTTCGCGTCGGCTATGAAGCCGTAGAGCAACGGATCGCCATAGGCGCGTTCGGCCAGCACGCTGAGCGTGTCGCCGCTCGCCACGACGTAAGGGGACCCGCAAGCCAGCGACCCGTCGCCGACCAGCATCTGGGCCGCGGCGGGAGACAGGCCGGAACCGGCGAGGAGTGCCGCGGCGAGACCGCGAACCGCGCGGCGCCGGCTCGAGTGAAGGGCACGAAGAGCGCGCAATCGGTGCGAAGGCATCTGCGTCCTGCTCCTGTCTCGACCTTGCACCACGCTGGCCAGGTCGCCGGCTGCAACTCTACCGAACACCGCGATGGCGGAACAGGGGCCTTTCCCGGCGCCGAGCGCCGCGCGCGCCCGTCAACGAATCAAACACGACTCTTTCAGGTGCAATACGCATTCCATACCGATTCCACATGCGTCCCAGATCGAACGAATCTCCGTAAACCCTTGCCGCCGAACGACCCCGGTCAGGGCTCAACCCCGCCCAGGAACCCCCCGACATAGCCTGCATAGAGCGCGGGTTGCTCCAGGTTCATCGAGTGCCCGATGCCGGGCACGGTGACGAGGCGGCAATGCGGCATCTCCGCGGCCATCCGCTTCACGTCGGCCGCCGGAATCCAGCCGTCCATCTCGCCCCAAAGCACGAGATGCTCGTTCTCGAGGGAAGGCATCCTCTTCGCAAGTTCCCCGCTGACATACTCGACGTTCAGGTTGTGCGGCGTGCCGAACCAGATGCCTTCCGCGACGCCGAAGGTCTGGTCGATGATCCGGTCGAAAAACTTCTGCAGCTCGTCCACACCCTCTCTGAACCTCGGCATCGACCCGGGCTTCAGGCTGTCGGCCAGGAACAGCGACGCCGCGGCAGTGGCCATCCCGGCGCGGGTCACCTCCTTGCTCGCCTGCATCGCCCTGAAGACGGCGATGCCCGCATCGTCGAACTTCAGGCCGAGCGGCGTGACCGGGTCGAGCGCGAGGCAGCGGCCGAACCGCTCCGGCTGCGCGAGCATCATCCGGGCGGCGATGATTCCGCCGGTCGAGTGCGTGGCGAGGTGGCAGCGGGCGATCCCGAGCGCGTCGAGCGCCGCCAGCATGTCGTCGGCATGCTGCTGCATCGAGTAGTTGGCATAGTCCGGCGCGGCAGGCGGGCGATCGCTGTCGCCACAACCGCGCCAGTCGATGCCGATCACCCGCAGGTCCTTGGGGAACCAGCGCGCCGAAAGCTCGATCCAGTCCTTGCTGGCGAGGTTGCCGTGGATGAAGAGCACCGGGATGGGACCGTCGCCCCACTCCCGGTACGCAAGGCGCACGCCCCCGCCGACCTCGACCTTCCCGGCGCTCACTTGGAGAAACCAGACGGGCGCTCCGGCGCCGCCGCCGCCGCACCGCCACCGCCACCGCCCTGCACGATCGGCAGGTTCACGTTGTCGACGAAGGACTTCACCTGGTCGCGGAGCACGTTCGGGGCCTTGAAGACCGCATAGTGCGCCGTCGGGTCCGGGAAGGAGAGGAAGCTCGCTCCCGGCACCTTCTCCGCGGCGGCGCGCGCGTTCGCCACCATCAGCCAGTTGTCGTTCTCTATGTGAATGACCAGCGTGCGGGCCGTGATCCGCTCGAGATAGTCGTTGATGTTGTAGTTCCAGCCCGCGTTGTTGCGGTACCAGTAGTCGTTCGGGTCCTCGTTGACCGTCCGGGCGAGCCACGCCGCCGTCTGGTTGCCCGTCGGCTCCCAGTAGAAGACCTCACGCTCGACGGCCGACCAGGGTTGAGCCGAGCGGTAGGGGAAGCTGTAGCCGGTCTGCTGCAGGATCGACCACAGGAACTGCAGGCCTTGCTTCGGATGCTCGGCTTTCGGCAGGTCGTAGAAGTTGCCCCCGGTCTCGCGATAGAGCGGGTCGCTCTCGATCGCGGCCGTGGCGAGGCGGAAGGTCCACTGCCCGACCGGGTCGGAGCCGTCCGATGCGGTCGCGCCGCCGAGCGGCATGATCGCGTCCACGAAGCCCGAGGGCGAATACATCGCCCCCCAGACCCAGGTCTGGGTCGCCCCCATCGACGCGCCGAAGGCCAGATGAACGTTCGCCACGTTCAGGTGATCGCGCAGGAGCTGGTAGTTCGCCTGCACCATGTCGAAGTAGTTGTATTCCGGGAAGTTCCGCCCCAGCCCCTCCGACGGCTTCGACGTCCCCCAGAGGCCAAGGGAGTCGAGGAAGACCACGTAGTACTTGTTGGTGTCGATCACCAGCCCCGGACCGACCACCGGCTCGCCGCCGGCCAGCGGGTTTGCCGCCATCGGCATCCAGTAGCTGTAGCTCGCGGTCGAGTCGCCCGAGTAGTGCGGGCTCACGATCACCGCGTTGATGATCTCCCCGGCCTCGTTGCGGATGGGCGTGCCGACGTCGATGTAGGCGGTCTTGAGCGGCCCGTAGCCGAGGCTCTCGAGGGTCGTTCCCCCCACGCCGCCGTCGCGCCAGGTCTCCGGATCGGCAGTGAGATCGTATGTCCCGCCGATCCGGAAGTTCGGGATATCGTAGAACTTCTTGAGCGAGGAGAGCGTCGGCGTGCTCGACGCCGGCGTGAACGCCTCGTTGGGCGGCGGCGCGGCACTGGTCGAAAGGAGGTCGGCCGTCGCCGGCGCCCCGGCCATGGCCAGCAGCGACGTCGCCACGAGAAACCTTAGCATGAGCTTGCTGAACATCTCGGTCCCTCCCCGCCGCATCACTTCGAGAATCCGGACGGACGCTCGGGCGCACCCCCGCCCCCGCCGCCCGCCGCCGCCGCCGGCGCTGCCATTCCGTTGACGAGCGCGTCGATGACATCGGGCGAGACGGCATCGACCGCACTGGTCTTGATGAAGGAGACCGTATCGGCGGCGAACTCGAACGGCACGTCCGTGTGGATGAAGTGGCCGACGCCCGGATAGATCTTGGCCGCCACCGGATTGCCGGC
>NZ_CALLYO010000455.1 GCF_937858865.1 uncultured Amaricoccus sp.
AAGTCGCCCGACATCGCCATGTCAGGACGCGCGGCGCGGATGCGCTCGATCAGCCGGAGGTAGCTCTCGGCGCCGTGCCGGCGGTTCATCGCCTTCAGCACCCGGTCGCTGCCCGACTGCACCGGCAGGTGCAGGAAGGGCATGAGCTTCGGCTCCTCGCCGTGCAGCGCGATCAGGTCCTCGCCCATGTCGCTCGGGTGCGAGGTGGTGTAGCGGATGCGCTCCAGCCCCTCGATGCGGGCGAGCCGCCGCACCAGCGCGGCGAGGCCGATCCCGTCCGCGTCCCGGTAGGCGTTGACGTTCTGGCCGAGGAGGGTGATCTCGGCGACGCCGCGCGCAACGAGCGCGCGCGCCTCGGCCTCGACGCGGGCGGCCGGGCGGGAGACCTCGGCGCCGCGGGTGTAGGGGACGACGCAGAAGGCGCAGAACTTGTCGCACCCCTCCTGGACGGTGAGGAAGGCTGCCGGCGCCCGGGTGCGCCGGTCGGGCGGCAGGTGGTCGAACTTGTCCTCGGGCGGGAATTCGGTCTCGACCGGACGCTCGCCCGCCGCGCGCCGGTCGAGCATCGCCGGGAGACGGTGATAGGCCTGCGGGCCGACGACGAGGTCGACGACCGGCGCGCGGGCGAGGATCTCCGCCCCCTCGGCCTGGGCGACGCAGCCGGCGACGCCGATGCGCAGGTCGGGGCGCGCGTCCTTCAGCCGGCGCAGGCGGCCGAGCTCGGAATAGACCTTCTCCGCCGCCTTCTCGCGGATGTGGCAGGTGTTGAGCAGGATGAGGTCGGCGTCCTCGGGCCGGTCGGTGGCGGCATAGCCGCGGGTCGCCATCAGCGCGGTCATCCGCTCGCTGTCGTAGACGTTCATCTGACAGCCGTAGGATTTGACGAAGAGCTTCCTGGGCGGCGTCATCGGCAGTCCCCGAACATGCGGACGCGCGGGGAACGTGCCCCCGCGCGTCTCTCTAGCTTCCGCGCCGGCGTGCCGCAAGCACGCCTACGGGTGGACTCAGCGCGAGCGCGGCTTGCGCCCGAGGCCGATCTTCTTCGCCAGCTCCTGCCGCTTGGCGGCGTAGCTCGGCGCCACCATCGGATAGTCCGGCTTCAGCCCCCAGCGCGCGCGGTACTCGTCCGGAGTCATGCCGTAGGCGGTCATCAGATGCCGCTTCAGCATCTTCAGCTTCTTCCCGTCCTCGAGGCAGATGATGTAGTCGTCGGTCACCGACTTGCGGATCGGCACCGCCGGCGTCAGCTCCACCGAGGCCGTCTCCTCGCCGCTGGCGAGCTCGCTCAGCTTGGTGAAGACGGCCTGGATCAGCTCCGGCACCTCGCTCTGCGTGACGGCGTTGTTCGCCACGTGGGCGGACACGATCTCAGTCATAAGGGCGAGGATCTCGCCGCGTCCGATCACTTGATCTTCGCTCATTTCGCGTTCATCCCGATTCCGCAGCCCAGGCGCAATACCAACGCCGCTCTTGCCGCATTGTTCCAAGCGCCCCGTACTTGCTTTCCTGACAATGCTCTCTAATCCTATTAATTAGGCCAGACTTTGACAAGATGCGCAACAGCGCGGCCCGAAGAATTTTCATCACTGCCACGTGATTATTCGCTGACGGCGGCCGGGCCGAAGTATGGAAGCCCGAAGCGCTTGCAGCGCGATCACCCTTTAACGCAGGTTCCGGAGGTTTTCATAGCGGTCATGAAAGTCCTGCGCAGGATTCCGCCGATCCTTCGTTTGCGCTATCGAAGCTTGTCCCCGCGCAATACCGGCGAGGATTCGGCGCTGGGCTATGCGTCGACGAGGCCGCGCTGCTCGAGAAGCGCCTCGGCGCCCGGCATGCGGCCGCGGAAGGCGACGTAGAGATCGGCCGCCTCGCGCGCGCCGCCGGTGCTCAGGATGCAGTCGACGAGCCGGCCGGCGGTGGCCTGGTCGAAGACGTCCCCCGCCTCGCGGAAGGCGGCGAAGGCGTCGGCGTCCATCACCTCGGACCACATGTAGGAATAGTAGCCGGACGAATAGCCGTCGCCGGAGAAGACGTGCTGGAAGTGGGGGGTGGCGTGGCGCATGACGATGGCGCGCGGCATTCCGAGGCGGGCGAGGGTCTGCTGCTGCGCGGCCATCGGGTCGGCGGGCGCCGGGCCGCTGTGGAAGTCGAGGTCGACGAGGGCGGAGGCGACGTATTCGACGGTCGCGAAGCCCTGGTCGAAGTTGCGCGCGGCGATCACCCGCTGCATCAGCTCGCGCGGCATGGGCGCGCCGGTCGCGGCGTGGCGGGCGTGCGCCTCGAGCACCTCGGGGGTCTCGAGCCAGTGCTCGTAGAGCTGGCTCGGCAGCTCGACGAAGTCGCGCGCGACGCTGGTGCCGGAGACGAAGCCGTAGGTGACGTCGGAGAGGAGGGCGTGCAGCGCGTGGCCCATCTCGTGGAAGAGGGTGTGGGCGTCGTCGAAGGTGAGGAGCGTCGGCTCCCCGGCCGGCGCCTTGGCGAAGTTGCAGACGTTGACGACGATCGGGCGCACCTCGCCGTCGAGCTTGCGCTGGCTGCGGAAGGAGGAGCACCAGGCGCCGGAGCGCTTCGAGGCGCGGGCGAAATAGTCGCCGATGAAGACGCCCATGTGGCGCTCGCCGCGGCGGACCTCCCAGGCGCGGGCGTCGGGGTGGTAGAGGGGGACGTCGACCGGGGTGAAGCTGAGGCCGAAGAGGCGGCCGGCGACGTCGAAGGCGGCCTCGCGCACGCCGTCGAGCGACAGGTAGGGCTTGAGTGCGGCCTGGTCGAAGGCGTGTTCGCGGGCCAGGGCGATCGCGGCGTAGTAGCGCCAGTCCCAGGGCTCGAGCGCACCGTTGATGCCGTCGGCGCGCATCAGTTCCTCGAGCCGGGTGGCGTCGGCTTCGGCGCGGGCGCGCGCGGGGGTCCAGACGGCCATGAGGAGGTCGCGCACCGCGGCGGGGGTGCGGGCCATCTCGGGCTCGAGCTTGTAGCTGGCGAAGTCGGGATAGCCGAGGAGCCGCGCCCGCTCCTCGCGGAGCGCCAGCATCTCGGCCACGATCGCGCGGTTGTCGTGGGCGCCGCCGTTGGCGCCGCGGGCCGCCCAGGCGCGGAAGGCCGTCTCGCGCAGGTCGCGGCGAGGGGAGGATTCGAGGAAGGGGACGACGAGGCTGCGGGAGAGGGTCAGGACGTGGCCCCGCTGCCCCCGCTCGGCGGCGGCCGCCGCCGCGGCGGCGACGAGGTCGTCGGGGAGGCCGGCGAGGTCGTCGGGGGCGAGCGGCAGCGTCCAGGCCTGCTCGTCGGCGAGGACGTTCTGGCCGAAGGCGGTGCCGAGGCTCGCGAGGCGCTCGAGGATCGCCTTCAGCCGCGCCCGCTCGGGGCCGGCGAGCCGGGCGCCGGCGCGGACGAACATGCGGTGGTAGAGGGTCAGGACGCGGTCCTGCTCGGGGGTGAGGCCGAGCTCGCCCCGCCGGGCGGCCAGGGCGTCGATGCGCGCGAAGAGCGCGGGGGTCATCATCGTCTCGGCCTGGTGGGCGGCGAGCTTCGGGCTGAGCTCGCGCTGCAGCGCCTCGATCGCTTCGTTGGTGTGGGCGCCGGCGAGGTTGAAGAAGACCGCCGAGACGCGGTCGAGCCGGCGCTCGGCCCGCTCCATCGCCTCGATGGTGTTGGCGAAGGTGGGTGGCGCGGGGTCGGCGGCGACGGCATCGAGGTTCGCCCGCGCCTCGGCGAGTGCCGCCGCGAAGGCGGGCGCGAAGTGACCGGTCCCGATCTCGCCGAAGGGCGGCATGCCGAAGGGGGCGGTCCAGTCTTGCAGCAGCGGATTCATCGCGCGCTCCGGCCAGGTGTCCTCGGCGGACCCTTGGCCGGTGCGCGCGCCGGGGTCAAGGCGGCATCGGACGCCCCCGGACGCCCCCGGACGCCGGCGCTGGGGGTCAGGACTGCGGGGCGGTCTCGAGTGCCTGCGCCGTGCCGCGCGCGAAGGCCTGCACGATGGCCTGGTAGTATTCGGCGCTCGTCGGCTTCACGGTCGTGACGTTGCTGCCCGCGGGCAGGTACTGGATGACGTCGGCCGAGGAGGCGGTGACGTTGTAGACCGCCGCGTTGGTCCCGTCCGGGTTGATGAGGGTGACCGTGCCGGCGAGGCGTGCCGTCTCGGCCGTCGCTCCGCTGATGAAGGGGCTGCCGAGCGAGATCTCGTCGACGTCGACGTCGATCTGCTTGCCCATCGGGTCGATGCGGCCGACGAACTGCGCCGCGATCGCCGTCTCGAGGTCGTCGCTGAGGTTCTTCCAGTAGGCGACCGCCTGCGGGCTGCCGACGGCCGGGAGGTCGGCCTCGACCGTCACGCCCGAAACAAGGAGAGGCTCGTTGCGCTCCGCGCCGCCGCAGGCCGCGAGCATCAGCGCCGCGCCGGCAAGCAATCCCAGCGTCCGCATGGCAAATTCCTTTCCGTCTTTCCCGTTCCCGTCTCGGAACGCGTCTGTGGCGGAAACCCGCTCGGCGGGATTCGGTTCCCGTTCGCGCCCCCGGGCGGCGGCACCCCGGCGTGCCCGGCGCACGGCGGGCACGCGTGCCCACCCTGCAAGCCATTGGAATCGTTGAGCCGAGTTTCGCGTCAATACAACGTATAGACGCCGGTTCGCGGGGCACGCGCCTCAGGCCGGCGCGATGGTGCGGGCGAAGAGGGCCGGGTCGACGTTGCCGCCGGAGGCGACGCAGACGACGGCGTCGCCGGAGAGGGCCTCGGGGCGGAAGAGGGCGGCGGCGAGGGCGACGGCGCCGCCGGGCTCGAGGACGAGGCGCAGGTGGCGGAAGGCGAGGGCGACGGCCTCGAGCGCCTCCTCGTCGCTGACGGCGAGGCCGGGGCCGGCGAGGCGGGCGAGGATGGGGAAGGTCAGCGCGCCCGGCTGCGGGGTCAGGATGGCGTCGCAGACCGAGCCGGCGAGCCGCTCGTTGCGCAGCCGCCGGCCGGCGGCGAGCGAGCGGGCGGCGTCGTCGAAGCCGGCCGGCTCGGCGGTGCGGACGCGGAGGCCGGGGGCCTCGGCCTCGAGGGCGAGCGCGATGCCGGCGGCGAGGCCGCCGCCGCCGCAGGGGACGAGGACATCGGCGCGGGCGACCCCCTCCTCGGCCGCCTGGGCGGCGATCTCGAGGCCGACGGTGCCCTGGCCGGCGATCACCTGCGGGTGGTCGTAGGGCGGGACGAGGGCGAGGCCGCGCCGGGCGGCGAGCTCGGCCCCGAGCGCCTCGCGATCCTGGGTGGCGCGGTCGTAGAGCACGACCTCGGCGCCGAGGGCGCGGGTCGCCTCGGCCTTCACCGCCGCGACGTCCGCCGGCATGAGGATGACCGCCGGCATCCGGTGCGCGGCGGCGGCGCGCGCCACGCCCTGGGCGTGGTTGCCGGAGGAGAAGGCGAGGACCCCCGCCGCGCCGCCTTCGGCGGCGAGGGCGGAGACGGCGGCCCAGCCGCCGCGGGCCTTGAACGAGCCGGTGACCAGCAGGCTCTCGGCCTTGACCAGCAGGCGCCGGCCGGCGCGGCGGTCGAGCTCGGGCGCGGAGAGGAGCGGCGTGCGGCGGATGCCGCCGGCCGAGACGCGGGCGGCGGCGGCGCGGATGGCGGCGATGTCGGTCATCGGCCGCTACGGCGCGACGCGGGCGATCAGCGCGTCGAAGGCGGCGAGCGATTCCGGCTCGTCGAGGAAGGGGGCGTGGCCGCGGTCCGCGACCTCGGCGACGATGAGGTCGGGGCGGCGCTCGCGCATCCGCGCGACCGTGCCGGGGGAGAGGAGGTTGGAGTTGGCGCCGCGGCCGACGGCCACGGGCACGCCGGCGAGCGCATCGAAGAGCGGCCACAGGTCGGGCGCGCCCTGGCTGTCGATCGCCTCGATGCCGTCGCGCAGGCGCGGGTCGTAGTTGAGCAAGAGCCTGCCCTCGCCCTCGTCGAACCAGCGCCGCGCCAGGCTCGCGAGCTTCTCGTCGGAGAGGCCGGGGAAGGCGCCCATCCGCGTCCGCAGCGGGCCGATGACCTCGGCGTAGCTCTTCGCCTTCGGCGGGACGCCGAGATAGGCGAGGATGGCGGTGATCCCCTCGGGGTCGAGCTCGGGGCCGATGTCGTTGAGCAGGACGCCGGCGAGGCGGTCGCGGGCGGTGGCGGCCAGCACCATGGCGACGATGCCGCCGCGCGAGGTGCCGACGATGGTGGCGCGGGCGAGGCCGAGATGGTCGAGGAACTCGACCACGTCGCGCGCCTCGACGCCGACGTTGTAGTTGGCCGGGTCCGGGTCGCGGTCGGAGGCGCCGCGGCCGCGCAGCGTCAGGCGGATGAAGCGGTGGCGGTCGCCGCGGGCGGCGACCAGCTCGTCGAAGTCCGCCCCGTTGCGGGTGAGGCCGGGCAGGCAGAGGACGGGGAGGCCGCTGCCCTCGTCGGCATAGGCCAGCGAGAGGCCGTCGGAGGTGGCGAAGCGCTTCACTCGAGATATTCCGGCTGGGCCATGCCGAGGATGTGGAAGCCGCCGTCGACGAAGATGATCTCGCCGGTGGTGCAGGCGCCGAGGTCGGAGGCGAGGTAGACCGCCGTGCCGCCGACCGCCTCGAGGGTGGCGTTGGCGCGGAGCGGCGCGTTGAGCTCGGTGGCCTTGTAGACCTTGCGCGCCCCGGCGATGGCGGCGCCGGCGAGCGTGCGCATCGGGCCGGCGGAGATGGCGTTGACGCGGATGCCGCGCGGCCCGAGGTCGTTGGCGAGATAGCGGACCGACGCCTCGAGCGCGGCCTTGGCGACGCCCATGACGTTGTAGTGCGGCGTCACCCGCTGGGCGCCGAGGTAGGTCAGCGTCAGCACCGAGCCGCCGGCGGCCATGAGGGGGGCGGCGCGCCGGGTGAGGTCGACGAGGCTGTAGCAGGAGATGTCGAGCGAGTTGAGGAAGTTCGCCCGGCTGGTGTCGAGGAAGCGGCCGTCGAGCTCGGCCTTGTCGGAATAGGCGATGGCGTGGATGAGGACGTCGAGCCGGCCCCAGTCCTTCTCGATGCGGGCGAAGAGGGCGTCGAGGGAGGCCGGGTCCTGCACGTCGGCCGGCTCGACGATCGCGGCGTCGAGGCTCTCGGCGAGCGGGACGACGCGGCGGCCGAAGCCCTCGCCCTGGTAGGTGAAGGCGAGCTCGGCGCCGTGGGCGGCGAAGGCCCTGGCGATGCCCCAGGCGATGGAATGGTCGTTGGCGACGCCGAGGATCAGCGCCCGCTTGCCGGAGAGGAGGCCCGCCTGCCCCATTCTGTCACCCGTGATAGCGGCTGAGGGCGAGGGTGGCGTTGGTGCCGCCGAAGCCGAAGCTGTTGGAGATGACGGTGTCGAGGCCGGCGCCGTCGATGCGCTCGAGGGCGATCTCGTCGGGCGAGAGGGCGGGGTCGAGCTGGGTGATGTTGGCCGAGGCGGTGATGAAGTCGTCCTCGAGCATCAGGAGGCAGTAGATCGCCTCCTGCACCCCGGTCGCGCCGAGCGAATGGCCGGTCAGCGACTTGGTCGAGGAGATCTTCGGCACGTTGCCCTCGCCGAAGACGCGGCGGACCGCCTCGACCTCGGTGACGTCGCCGGCGGGCGTCGAGGTGCCGTGGGCGTTGATGTAGCCGACGCGGCGGTTGCCGATGGTGGAGAGCGCGAGCTTCATGCAGCGTTCGGCCCCCTCCCCGCTCGGCGCGACCATGTCGTAGCCGTCGGAGGTGGCGCCGTAGCCGGTGACTTCGGCGTAGATCTTCGCGCCGCGGGCCAGCGCGTGCTCGAGCTCCTCGAGGACGACGACGCCGCCGCCGCCGGCGATGACGAAGCCGTCGCGGGTGGCGTCGAAGGCGCGGGAGGCGGTCTGCGGCGTGTCGTTGTACTTGGACGACATGGCGCCCATGGCGTCGAAGAGGCAGGAAAGCGTCCAGTCGAGCTCCTCGCCGCCGCCGGCGAAGACGATGTCCTGCTTGCCCCACTGGATCTGCTCGACGCCGTTGCCGATGCAGTGGGCCGAGGTCGAGCAGGCGGAGGTGATCGAATAGTTGATCCCCTTGATGCGGAAGGGGGTGGCGAGGCAGGCGGAGTTGGTCGAGGACATGCCGCGGGTGACCATGAAGGGGCCCATGCGCTTGGGGCTGCCCTTCTCGATGACGATGCGGTGCGCCTCGTAGAGGTTGCGGGTCGAGGGGCCGCCCGAGCCCATGACGAGGCCGGTGCGCTCGTTGGAGACGTCCTTCTCCTCGAGGCCCGAGTCGGCGATCGCCTGCTCCATGGCGATGTAGTTGAAGGCGGCGCCGTCGCCCATGAAACGGAGCTGGCGCTTGTCGACATGCGCGGCGATGTCGATGTCGGGCTTCCCGTGCACCTGGCAGCGGAAGCCGTGCTCGGCATACTCGGGGGCGAAGGAGATGCCGGAGCGGCCCTCCTTCAGCGACCGGCGCACCGCCTCGGCGTCGTTGCCGATCGAGGACACGATGCCGATGCCGGTGATGACGACGCGGCGCATGGGCGCCTCCCTATTCCTGGAACAGCCCGACCTTCATGTCGGTCGTCGTGTAGATGACCTCGCCGTCGGCGCGCATGGTGCCGTTGGCGATGCCGAGCTTGAGCTTGCGGTCGATCACGCGGGTGAAGTCGACGGTATATTCGATGAGGCTGACCTTCGGCGTCACCATGCCGGTGAACTTCACCTCGCCGACGCCGAGCGCGCGGCCGCGGCCCTGCATGCCGCGCCAGCCGAGGTTGAAGCCGGTCAGCTGCCAGAGGGCGTCGAGGCCGAGGCAGCCCGGCATCACCGGGTCGCCGATGAAGTGGCACTGGAAGAACCAGAGGTCGGGGCGGACGTCGAACTCGGCGACGACATGGCCCTTGCCCTCGCTGCCGCGGTCGGCGGAGATGTCGGTGATCCGGTCCATCATCAGCATCGGCGGCGCCGGGAGCTGCGGGTTGCCGGGGCCGAACATCTCGCCGCGGGCGCAGGACATGAGGCCCTCGAAATCGATGCGCGTCGGCCGCTCGTTCATCTCGGGCGCTCGGCTCCTTCCGGTCCCCCACCGGTCGGCGACCTCTAGCATCCGCGCCAGCGCCGGCGCAAGGGCTTGACGGGGCGGTGCATCCGGGGGCTGGCGCTCGCGGCGCGGAGCGACTATTTTCGCATCAGGAGCCGGACGGACGAGGAAGATGCAGGCAGCCCAGGCCCTGGATGGACGGCAGGCGCGGACGCGGGCGGTGGCCTGGCTCGCGGGGGCGCGGCTGCGCCCGACACGGCAGCGGCTGGCACTGGCCGAGCTGCTGGTCGGCGACGGGCGCAACCGCCACGTCACCGCCGAGGGGCTGCACGAGGCGGCGCACCGGCACGACGCCCCGGTCTCGCTCGCCACGGTCTACAACACGCTGCGCGCCTTCTGCGACGCCGGCCTCATGCACGAGGTGACGGTGGACGGCACGCGCTCCTATTTCGACACGCGCACCGACGACCATCCGCACTACTACTGGGAGGAGGACGGGCGGCTGACCGATGCGCCGAACAACGCGGTGGTGCTCGCGGGGGAGCCGATCCTGCCGGCGGGCGCCGAGCTCAGCCGCATCGACGTGGTGATCCGGCTGCGCCGGCGCGACTGAGGCCTTCCGCTACTCGATCGTCTCGTCGGGGCCGACGCCCCAGAGGGTGGCGCGCGGCAGCCATCCCTTCGCCCCGTCCGTCTCGATCTCGCACCAGTCGTTGCGGCAGGCCGCG
>NZ_CALLYO010000456.1 GCF_937858865.1 uncultured Amaricoccus sp.
TCTCGTAGGGGTGGTGCAGCAGCATGTCCTTCTGCCGGATCGCCGCGAAGATGTCCCCCTCGAAGTCCTGCACCCGCTCCGGCATCCGCGGTGTGAACGGCGGCCAGAGGAGATCGGGCCGCCCGGCGCGGGTGAGCTCGGCGAGATCGGCCATCCCGACGAGCCCCGGGATCTCGATCACCTCGTCCTCGCCGACCCCCAAGGCCTGCACGATCTTGCGCCTGAGGTCGGTCGGCGCCCCGGCGGTCAGCGTCAGCTGGATCACCTCCCCGCGCCGGCGCCGCTTCAGCGCCGTCTCGAACTCGCGTACCAGGTCTTCGGCCTCTTCCTCGACCTCGAGGTCGCTGTCGCGCAGCACGCGGAAGTCGCAGTGGCCGAGCAGCACGTAGCCCGGGAAGAGCTTGCCGAGAAAGACCTCGAGCAGCGCCTCGAGCGGCAGGAAGCGGATCTGCCCCTTCGGCCCGTCCGGCAGCCGCACGAAGCGCGCCACCTGCCCCGGGACCGGCAGCAGCGCCTCGAGCACCGTGTCGTCGGCGGCGCGCCGGAGCTGCAGCCCCATGGCGAAGCCGCCGTTGGCGATGAAGGGGAAGGGATGCGCCGGGTCGATGGCGAGCGGCGAGAGGATCGGGAAGACCTGCTCGAAGAAGTGGCCTTCCATCGCCTTCAGGTCGGCACCCTTCAGGTCGGCCGGCCCGAGGATCTCGATCCCCTCCGCGCGCATCAGCTCGCGCAGCACCTCGAGGCACTCCTGCTGGCGCATCATCAGCGCCCGCGCGTCGGCGTCGATCAGCCGCAGCTGGTCCGCGGCCGAGAGCCCGTCGGCGCTGGCGTTGTGCCCCCGCACGCGCAGCAGGCCGCGCAGGCCCGCGACGCGCACCGAATAGAATTCGTCGAGGTTCGAGGCCGAGATCGACAGGAAGCGCACCCGCTCGAGCAGCGGCACGGCGGGGTTCTCCGCCTCCGACATCACGCGCCAGTTGAAGGCGAGCCAGGAGAGCTCGCGGTTGATGAAGCGCTCGGGTCCGCTCACGTCGAAGCCGGGTAGCGCACGGCCGGGGGGCGGCAGCGAGTTGAGGAAGTCGGCGTCGACGCGCGGCTCCGCAACTACCTCTTCCTCCGGGACCCCGGCGACTTCGACCTTCTCGAGCATCTCGCTGCCTCCGCGCACGCGCGCGACCATGAGGGATTTTCGTGGCAATTCTATGACACTCCCGGCACAAGGCAAACCGTTCCGGCGCGGGGGCGAAAGCTCACTCCAGCCGCTCGATCACCCGCAGCTCAGGGAAGAGCCGCATCCAGAGGAGCGCGACGCCGATGGTGCCGAGCCCGCCGAGGACGGCCGCCGGCACGGTGCCGAAGAGGGCGGCGGTCATGCCGCTCTCGAACTCGCCGAGCTGGTTCGAGGCGTTGATGAAGAGATAGTTCACCGCCCCCACCCGCCCGCGCATCTCGTCCGGCGTGCGGAGCTGCACCAGGCTATGGCGGATCACCACGCTCACCGTGTCGGCCGCCCCCATCACCACCAGCGCGCCAAGCGTCAGCGCCATGTCGCGCGAGAGCGCGAAGACGAGCGTCCCGATCCCGAAGACCACGACCGCCTGCAGCATCCGCATCCCGACGCGCCGGGTGATCGCCCGCCGCGCCAGCACGGCCGTCATCGCCAGCGCCCCCACCGCCGGCGCGGCGCGCAGGAAGCCGAGGCCCCACGGCCCGGTTTGCAGGATGTCGGCGGCATAGATCGGCATCAGCGCCGTCGCTCCCCCGAGCAGTACCGCGAACATGTCGAGCGAGATGGTGCCGAGGATGGCCCGCTCGCCGCGCACGAAGCCGATGCCGGCGAAGAGACCGGCGAGCCGCGGCTGCGGCCGCGCGCCCGGCGGCGCCTCGAGCCGGATCGCGCCGTTGAGGACGCTGCCGATCAGCCAGAAGACCGCCATCACCGCATAGGGCAAGGCCGGCGTCACCGCATAGGCGAAGCCGCCGAGCGCCGGCCCGGAAATAACCGCGACCTGGAACATGCCGGTCGAGAGCGCCGCGGCGCGCTGGAACTCGCCCTTCGGCGCCACCCCGGTCAGCAGCGCCGCCGTCGCCGGCGATTCGAAGGCCGTCGCCACGCCGAGGAGCGCGACGACGGCATAAATCGCCGGCACCGTCAGCCAGCCCTCCCAGCTCCCCCAGCAGAGGAAGCCCGCGGCGATCCCCTGGGCGATCTGGCAGACCTGCACCACGCGCTGCCGGTCGTAGCGGTCCGCGGCATGGCCGGCGACGAAGACGAGAAGCGCCACCGGCACGAACTGGGCGAGCCCCATCAGCCCGAGATGGAAGGCGCTCCCGGTCATGGCGTAGACCTGCCAGCCGAGCGCGACCGTCGCCATCTGCGCGGCGAAGCGCGAGAAGCCGCGGCCGACGAAATAGAAGAGGAACGGCCGATGCGCGAGGAGCTGCCGGAGCGGAAGCTCACTCATCGCCGAAGAGCACCTCGGCGGCGAGGCGCGCGGTGATCGGCCGCTGCCGCGCGAGGCCGGCGCGATCGAGCGCCGCCACGTGCCGCTCGGCGGCGGCGAAGGAGCGGTCCATGCGGCTCACCAGCCAGCGGATGAGACCGGGCTCGACCACGATCTGCCGGTCGGCGAAGAGCTTGACCAGCACCGCGGCGAGCAGATCGTCGTCCGGCGGCTCCAGCCGGGCGACGGCGGCGATGCCGAGCCGGCTCGCGAGGTCGGGCAGGCGGATCGGCCAGCGGGCGGGCGGCTCGCGCCCGGTGACCATCAGGCTGCCGCCGCCGGCGGCCAGGCGGTTGCAGAGGTGGAAGAGCGCCTCCTCCGCCTCCCGGTCGCCGGCCAATCGGTCGACGTCCTCAACCGCGAGTGCGGCGCCTCCGGGAAACTCCCCGAGCTCGAGGTCAGCTTGGTCCGCGAGGATGCACGCCCCGCTCGCCGCGGCCCAGACGTGGACGAGATGCGTCTTGCCCGCCCCCGCCGGCCCGCTGACGGCGAGCCGCCCGGCGGGCCAGGCCGGCCAGCTGTCGAGCTGCGCGAGCGCGAGCGCGTTCGCCGGCGAGACGAAGAAGTCAGCCCGCCCTAGCGCCGGGCGGGCGGGCAGCTCGAGCACGAGCTGGCGCGGGGCACTCAAGGGGCGCCGTCCTCCGGCGGGAGGCGGCCGGTATAGAGCGCGCTCTCGCGGTAGCGCTCGACGAGGAAGCGCCAGAGGACGCCGAGCGCCGCCGCCACCGGCACCGCGACGAGGAGGCCGGTGAAGCCGAACAGGCTGCCGAAGACCGCGAGTGCGAGGATGAGCCAGACCGGATGCAGGCCCACCGACTTGCCGATCAGGTTGGGCGAGAGGATGTTACCCTCGACGAACTGGCCGAAGAAGAAGATCCCGGCCGTCGCCACCACCCAGACCTTGTCATCCCAGAACTGGAAGAGCGCGATCCCGACCGAGAGCACCAGCCCGACCACCGAGCCGACATAGGGGATGAAGGTGACGAGCCCGGCGATCGACCCGACGAGAAAGCCATACTGCAGCCCGATCGCCATGAGCGCAAGCGCATAGAATGCGCCGAGGATCAGGCAGACCGAGAGCTGGCCGCGCACGAAGCCCGCGAGCACGGTGTCGATCTCGCGCGCCAGCCGCCGGATGGTCGGCGCGTGCTGGCGCGGCAGGATCCGGTTCACCTCGTCGACGAGCTTGTCCCAGTCGAGCAGCAGGTAGAAGGTCACGACCGGCGTGACGACGAGCAGGATCAGGAAGTCGAGGACCTTGAGAGAGCCGACCAGCACCTGGTTCAGCACCGTCAGCCCACCGTCGCGCAGCACCGCCTCGGCCCCGGAAAGATGCTGCATGATCTGCGACTGCTCGCCGAAGAGATCGGGATAGCGCCGCCCGAGGAAGGCCATCAGCCGGGCGATATAGTCCGGCATCGCGATGACCAGGTCCTGGACCTGCTCGATCAGGGCCGGGACGAGCAGGACGAGCACCGCGACCAGGACGAGGACGGCCGCGATCGCGATCACGCCGGTCGCGAGCGCCCGGCTGAGGCCGAGCCGCTGCAGCCGGTCGGCCAAGGGATCGAGGAAATAGGCGAGCGCCGCCCCGAGCAGGAACGGCAGCAGCGTCGAGCCGAGCAGCCAGAGAACCGCGAGGAAGAGCGCGAGCCCGATCCCCCAGAACTGCATCTGCGCCCGCGGGCTCACCGCCATCGCCGAATCTCCTGCGAATGGCGCGATTAGGTGGCGCAGACCCCCCGCACTGGCAAGCCCGGCTCCCGGTGCATCAACGATTCATCCCGACTCTTTGTGAATGGGCCGTGCATGAAGCGTGCATCCAACGAGCCGCCGTAAGCCTTTGATCGCGCGGGTCAGACGAACTGCTCCCGGATCAGCCGCTCCTCCAGCCCGTGTCCCGGATCGAAGAGGATATGGTGCTCGATGTCCGGCACGCTCTCGATCTCGATCCGCACCGCGTCCCGCACCTCGGCCGAATCCGCCACCGCCGAAACCGGGCGCTTGGCAGCCTCAAGCACCTCGAAGGTCACCCGCGCCGTCTTGGGCAGCAGCGCCCCCCGCCAGCGCCGCGGCCGGAAGGCAGCCATGGGCGTGAGGGCGAGGATGTCGGCGCCGATCGGGATGATCGGCCCGTGGGCGGAATAATTGTAGGCCGTCGATCCCGCAGGGGTACAGAGCAGCGCCCCGTCGGCGACCAGCTCGGCCAGTCGCTCGCGCCCGTCGACGAGGATGCGCAGCCGCGCCGCCTGCGGCCCCGCGCGCAGGATCGAGACTTCGTTGATGGCGAGCGCCGCGATCACCTCGCCGTCTGGCCGGGTCGCCCGCATGCGCAGCGGGTTGAGGATCGCCTCCTCCGCCGCCTCGAGCCGCCCGGTGAGCCCGGCCTCGGCATATTCGTTCATCAGGAAGCCGACCGTCCCCCGGTTCATCCCGTAGACCGGGATCGACATCCCCTCGGTCGCATGCAGCGTCGACAGCATGAGCCCATCGCCCCCGAGCGCGACGATCACGTCCGCCGCCTCGATCGGAGACTGCCCATGCTCGGCCACCAGCCGGGCGAGCGATGCCTGGGCGAGCTCGACCGGGCTGGCCACGAAATGAATCCGCTCGAACGCCACCTCCCATCCCCCGTAAGGGCGCCAGTCTTGCAGCCGGAGGAGGGGGAACTCAAGTCCCTGTGCGCCACCGGAGACCGGGCCAATTCCGGGTTTCCCCCCTGCCGCATTCGGAGTATCCCGGCCACAGCCCGAACGCCCGAGGAGTCTCTCCGTGAAAGACACCGTGCCCGACAGCGCCTTCTTCAGCCAGGATCTTGCCACCCGCGACCCGGAGATCTTCGCCGCCATCCGCAGCGAGCTCGGCCGGCAGCGCGACGAGATCGAGCTCATCGCCTCGGAGAACATCGTCAGCCGCGCGGTGCTGGAGGCGCAGGGCTCGGTGATGACCAACAAGTACGCCGAGGGCTATCCCGGACGCCGCTACTACGGCGGCTGCCAGTTCGTCGATGTGGCGGAGAATCTGGCGATCGAGCGGGCCTGCCGGCTCTTCGGGGCGACGTTCGCCAACGTGCAGGCCAACTCGGGGAGCCAGGCCAACCAGTCGGTCTTCCTCGCGCTCCTGCAGCCGGGCGACACCTTCCTTGCCATGGACCTCGCCTCGGGCGGGCACCTGACGCATGGGGCCAAGCCCAACATGTCGGGGAAGTGGTTTAGGGCGGTGCACTACGGGGTGCGCCAGCAGGACCAGCGGATCGACTACGACCAGGCGGCGGAGCTTGCGCGGGAGCATCGGCCGAAGCTCATCATCGCCGGCGGATCGGCGGTGCCGCGGGTGATCGACTTCGCGCGGTGCCGGGCGATCGCCGACGAGGTCGGGGCGTACCTTATGGTCGACATGGCGCATTTCGCCGGGCTGGTGGCTGGCGGGCAGCATCCGAATCCGCTCGAGCACGCCCATGTGGTCACCA
>NZ_CALLYO010000457.1 GCF_937858865.1 uncultured Amaricoccus sp.
GGGCGGGGCGGGCGCTGCCCGAGGCAGGGCCTCGGGCGGGACGGATGGGGAGGGCACGACCCTTTCCGTCAGCGGTAGGGGCCGGTCAGCCCGTCGAGCCAGGCGCGCACCGGGCCGAACTTCGTCGGGTGGTAGCGGTTGGTGTGCAGGATGACCGGCCGCGGCGTCGCGGTGAACCAGTGGTGCGCCCAGGTGTAGCGGCGGGTGTTGAACCGCGCCGGCAGCACGGCGAAGCGGATGTCGCTCGCCCACATCAGCTCGCGAAGCGTGATCTGGTCGACCTTGAAGCCCGCCTCGGCGTAGGCCGCCCGCCAGTCCGCGAGAAAGCCGAGCGCCGCCGGCGAGGAGCGGTAGAGCAGGACCCCGCCGTTCAGCTGCGGGAAGGAGGAGGGGACGGCGTGCCGCCAGACCGAGCGCGCCGGGCTCGCCGGCACGTGCACCCGCTGCGCCAGCGCCATCTCGAAGCGCTCGAGCAGGCGGAACATCTCGCCGAGGTCGCCGAGGACGCGCGTGTCGGTGTCGAGATAGAGCGTCTCGGCGAAGGGCGTCTCCGGCAGGTAGTCGACCTTCGAGCGAATGTGCGGCGCGGCGACCGCCGCCACCCGGTCGAACTCCGGCCCCGCGACCGGCTGGTCGCTGAAGAGCACGATCCCGAGGCCGGGGTTGGTCCGCCGCACCGAGGCGGCCGAGGCGCGCGCCGCCGCGGCATGCGCGGCCCCGGTGGCGATATAGACGACGCCGCGCCCCCGCCGCCCGCCCTCAGCCATCGAAGGCGATCCTGCGGAAGGCCAGCCGCTCGGACGGCGCCCGCCCGAGGTTCAGGACCGGCTGGACGGCAGGAGGCGCCGCCGCCAGAGGCGCGCCGCCTCGCGCCGGAGCGCGGTCAGGGCGCCGGGGCGCGGCCGCGGCGCCGCCCGGTCGGGCTGGATCTGCGTCTTCGGCGCACCCTCGTCGAGGAAGCGGAAGTCGGCATAGCGCTGCTGGATGGCGAGGGCGGGGTCGACCTGGGCGATGCGCGCGCCGGTCCCGGGCTCGAAGAGCGCGAGGTCGAGCGCCTCGCGGTAGCCGCTGTGGAGCTCGAGCGCGCGGGCGGCGAAGGCGCGCGAGATCACGTAGGCGCTGGCATCGCTCGTGCGCTGCGCCGGGCGCAGCAGCCGCCGCCCGGCCACCTCGGCGATCGGCCGGGCGTGCAGGATCATGCCGCGCGGATGCGCGTTCAGCTTCACGAGGTCGAGCCCGGCGGCCGCCGCCGGCAGCGCGTCGAGGAAGCCGACGATCCCCGCGGCGAGGAAGACGTCGTCCTCGAGCACCAGCCCGAAGGGCGCCTCCCCGGCGGCGATGCGGCGCCAGGCGGCGCGGTGGCTCTCGAAGCAGGCGATCTCGACCGGGGTGAGTGCTGTGCCCGGCGCCACCGCGGCCTGCCTCAGCTGCTCCGGGTCGCGGCCGTCGACCGCCGGCACCCGCTCGATGGCGAGCCCGCGCTCGGCGGCGATGCGGCTGACCGAGGCCCAGCGCTCCGGCGCCCGGTCGAGGTTGATGAGATGGCCGATCACGCCGCCGCCTCCTTCACGATGCCGTCGGGGGTCCAGCTCCGCCCGGAGCGGCGCGTCTCCCGCACCCGCGCCTTGTTGGCGCGGATCGTCGCCGGATCGGCATAGCCGCGCGGATGGTCGAGATGCACGACCGACGCCGTATAGCGCAGGTGCTGGCCCCTGACCCCGGCGTTGGTCAGCCGGACGCCGAGGTCCTTGTCCTCGCCGCCGTACTTCATGCTCTCGTCGAAGCCGTTGACCTTGAGGAGCGCGGCGCGGAAGGCCGAGGAATTCGCCCCGCCCCAGGCCTTCTGCACCGGCGTCACCCGGTCGAGCGCCCGGAGCAGCGGCGCCGGCAGCGGCCGCGTCTTCAGCCAGGTGCCGAAGCGGTCGACCGCGCCGTGCTGCTTGAGCCAGTCCCGCTCGAAGACCCGCCCGCTCGCGACCAGCGCCTCGGTCACCGCCGCCGTCGCCGCGGCGTCGAGGCGGATCAGGCTGCCGGAGGACCAGCGGTCGGGCCGGGCCAGCTCGAGGTGGCGGGCGAGGAAGTCGGAGCGGACGAGGACGTCGCCGTCGATGAAGACGAGGAAGTCCGCCGCCGAGGTGGCGATGGCGCGGTTGAGGATGGCGTTCTTCTCGAAGCCGCGGTCGGGGTGCCACTCATGCCGTACCGCGAGCCCCGGGTGGGCGGCGGCGAAGGCCTCGACGACGGCCCGCGTCTCCGGCCCCGAGCCGTCGTCGGCGATGCAGACCGACCCCGGCGGCACCGCCTGGCGCGCCACCGAGGCGAGCGAGAGGGCGAGCGCCCGCGGGTTGTTGTAGGTGGCGGCGATCAGCTCGGTTCTCACGGCGCCTCCCAGCCGATCCGCGCCAGATAGTCGAGCGCCGCCCGGTCCTCCACCTCGTCCGCCTCGATGTTGGCGACCGTGCGGCGCACCTTGCGCTCGTACTCGCCGCGCTTGGCGGCGAGGTTCGGCCCGCGGCCGATCTTCGCGGCCAGCTCCGCCTCCGAGCGGGTGTAATAGTGGTTGAGCTGCAGATGCTCGGCCGAATAGAAGCCCGGCTTCTCCCGCTCCCTTTCCTCCACCACCAGCCCGGCGTCGTTCGAGGTCCGCCCGCTGCCGTCCGTCTCCATCGAATGCACCCGGAGCGCGGTCAGGTGGCAGGGATCGACGATCACCTTGAAGGCCCGCACCCCGCGCACGTCGCTCATCGGGTCGCGCGCCCG
>NZ_CALLYO010000458.1 GCF_937858865.1 uncultured Amaricoccus sp.
ACCGGCTACAAGCGCGCGACCAACATCCTCGAGCAGGAGGAGAAGAAGGACGGGCCAACTGTGAGGTACGAAGGCGACCCCGACCTCCGCTTCGCCGAGACGGCGGAGGAGAAGGCCCTCTTCGCCGCCCTCGACGAGACGGAGGCGTCCCTCGCTCCCGCCCTCGCCGCCGAGGACTTCGCCGCCGCCATGACCGCGCTCGCCCGCCTGCGCGCCCCGATCGACGCCTTCTTCGACACCACCATCGTCAACGCCGAGAGCGCGGCGGTCCGCCGCAACCGCCTCTGCCTGCTCAACCGCATCCGGCAGGTAATGAACCGCGTCGCCGTCTTCTCCGCCGTCGAGGGCGGCTGAAAGTCCGTTAACGAAGGTTTCGATCCGGTTAGCGGAATCCGGATATTTAAGTAAAAACAATCACATGCCAAAGTGGGCACGCGTGCCCACCCCGTGCCCACCCCGCGCCCGTCAGGTGGCAAGCGGCGGCCGGAAGTCGCGAAAACTCCGCCACGCCGCGAAGGCCATGCCGGCGAAGGTCAGCCCCCAGACTGCGACCGAGACCCAGACCATGCCATGCGAGATGTTGCGGAGCGGCGCGAAGTCGGCGGCGAGCGACAGCTTGCGGCTCGCGAGCGAGTACATGCCCAAGGGGAAGACCAGGCTCCAGAGCATCGGCGAATAGCTGATCGGCACCCGGCAGACCCCGTGCTTCCACACCCCGAAGAGCAGCAGCAGCGGGATCCACCAGGTCGCCCAGGCCCACATCATCAGCGTCACCCCGTCCATGAACGGCCGCATCGTCTGCAGGAAGTCCATGCCGCTGTCGATCAGGATCAGCGTCGAGCCGGCGTTGGTGGTGATCGCCGCCGCCCCCATCACCACCCAGAGCAGCGGCGTGATGTCGTCCGGTCCGACGTCGAAGAAGAAGATGCGATAGGAGAAGAGCGTGACGAAGATCGCATAGAGCCCGAGCCCCACCCCCCAGAGCATGTGGATGAGCACGAAGACCGACGGCGCCAGCCCGCCGGTCGCCGGCGCCACCTGCGCCCCGAGCACCACCAGCGACTCGGTCCCGACGATGGCGATCAGCCAGCCGCCGTGCACCACGTTGGCGCCATGCGCGGTGTTAAGGAAGGTCAGCACCCCGAAGCTGAAGTAGATCAGCAGCAGCCAGGCCACGAGCGCGAAGAGCCAGAGCCCGAAGGCCAGGCCCGCCAGCCCGCGCAGGTGCAGCCCGACCCCGAGCACGTCGCTGGCCGCGACGATGGTGAAGAACCCGAAGACCACCCGCGGATTGGTCAGGTCCGCCCAGAGCGCCCGCGGAAAGCGCAGCGCCCGCGCCAGCGTCAGCGCCGCCAGCCAGGGATAGGCGACGATGTTGACGGCGAGCATCAGGTCCGAGAGCGCCCGCGCCTCGGCGAAGAGCGCGTTCGAGATGATCCCGGTCGCCATGACCAGCGCGAAGTAGCCCGGATAGAGCCGCGCCACCCGGTCGTCCAACCAGGCCGCGAGCCGCGGCCGCTCGGCGGGCGGGGCAAAGGGGGGCGTCTGCATCGTCTGGACCTCTCCCCGCGCACCATAGCCGGATTCGCCGGCGAGTGAACCGCGGCCCGCGCCCGGGGCGCGAAAAAACCCAGCCCGTTTCCAGCCCGATTCCAGCCGCTTTCTGGCTGCGAAAAATCCCGCCGGTCCAGCGGCTTGCGCCCGACTTTCCCGCTCGTCGCAGAAATGTGACGATTTCGTTTCCCAACGTCGCGATCCGCGTTATGCTGCACTGCAATGAAACCGCAGGAGATCCTTCGCGCGCCACGCGGCTCCGTCATCGGCCTCGATGCCGGCGATGCCGTGCGTGTCAACGTCTACGGCCGGCGCGCCGCCGATCTCGCGCGGCTGACGGCGCTCGGCCTGCCGGTCCCGCCCGGCATCGCGTTGTCCTTCGGCTGCGTCGCCGACCTCGCGGCAGGGGGGCCGATGCCCGAGCTGCCGGCGACGCTCCCCCCCGGCACCCTGCTCGCGCTGCGCTCCAGCCCGGAGGAACGGTCCTGGGGCGGCGCCAGCGCCATGCTCAACATCGGCCTCACCGACGCCGGCGTCGCCAGCCTCGCCGGCCGGATCGGCGAGGCCGCCGCCTACGGCCTCTACCACCGCTTCATCGCGATCTTTTCCCATGCGGTTCACGGGCTTGACCCGGAGGACTTCGACTCCGCCCTCCGCGCTCACCCCGACGATCCGCCGGCGCAGGCGGCCGCCATGCTCGCGTTCTTCGAGGAGGAGACCGGCGAGCCCTGGCCCGCCGACCCCGGCGCGCAGCTCGAGGCCGCCGCCCGCGCCATGGCGCGGGCCTGGGCCAGCCCCTCGGCGCGCATCCTGCGCCAGGCCAGGGGCGCGCCGGCCGATGCCGGCCTCGGCCTCGTCATCCAGCGCCTGGCGCTCGGGCTCGGTCCCGGCATCTGCGGCTCGGGCCACTTCCAGGCGGTCAACGGCCGCACCGGCGCTCCCGAACGCGGCGGCCGCTTCCGCCCGCAGACGCTGGGCCCCGCCCGCCTCGGGGCTGACTCCGCCCACCAGCTCGCCGAGGCGGGCCCCGCCGTCCTCGCCGCGCTCGAGTCCGCCGCGGCGCAGGCCGCGCAGGCGCTCGGCGACGCCCATCTCATCGAGTTCGCCGTCGAGAGCGGCGGCGTCGCCATCCTCGACGCCCTCCCCGTGCGCCGCACCGGCCGCGCCGCCGTGCGCATCGCCGTCGACCTCGTCCATTCCGGCGCCATCACCCGCGAGGAGGCGCTGCTCCGCATCGAGCCGCGCAGCCTCGTCGAGCACCTCCACCCGCAGCTCGACCCGTCCGCCCACCGCGACGTCTTCGCCTCCGGCCTCGCCGCGAGCCCCGGCGCCGCCGCCGGCCGCATCGTCTTCACCGCCGAGGCGGCGCAGGCCGCGCACGCCCGCGGCGAGGCAGCGATCCTCGTGCGCACCGAGACGAGCCCCGAGGACATCCGCGGCATGCATGCCGCGAGCGGCGTGCTCACGCTGCGCGGCGGCATGTCGAGCCACGCCGCGGTGATCGCCCGCGGGCTCGGGCTCCCCTGCGTCGTGGGCGCGAGCGACCTGCGCATCGATCCGGCCCACGAGGCCATGTCCACCACCGACGGAAGGGTGTTCCGCGAGGGCGCGCTCGTCACCCTCGACGGCACCCGCGGCGAGATCCTCGCCGGCGCCGCGGCGATGATCCCGCCCGAGCTCGGCGGCGCCTTCTCCGAGCTGCTCGACTGGGCCGACGCGGCCCGCGACCTCGGGGTGCGCGGCAACGCCGACACGCCCGCCGAGGCGCGCATGGCGCGCGAATTCCGCGCCGACGGGATCGGCCTCTGCCGCAGCGAGCACATGTTCTTCCCGGCCGAGCGGATCACCGTGATGCGCGAGATGATCCTCGCCGACACCGATGCCGAGCGCCGCGCCGCCCTCGACGGGCTCCTCCCCATGCAGCGCGCCGACTTCATCGAGATCTTCGAGATCATGCGCGGCCTGCCGGTGACGATCCGCCTGCTCGACCCGCCGCTGCACGAGTTCCTGCCGCAGGATCCGGACGAGCTCGGCGACCTCGCCGCGGCGATGGGCCTCTCCCTCGCCCAGGTGACGGCGCGGGCGCGCGAGCTGGCGGAGATGAACCCCATGCTCGGCATGCGCGGCGTCCGCCTCGGCGTCATCATGCCCGAGATCTACGACATGCAGGCGCGGGCGATCTTCGAGGCCGCCATCGCCGTCAACCGCGACGCCCGCGCGCCGGTCGTGCCCGAGGTGATGATCCCGCTCGTTTCCGCCCACCGCGAGGTGGAACTCGTCAAGGCGCGGGTCGACGCCATCGCCACCGCCGTCCAGGAGGAGCAGCAGGCGAGCCTCACCTACAAGCTCGGCGTCATGGTCGAGACGCCGCGCGCCGCGCTGCGCTCGGGCGACCTCGCCGCCTCGTCCGCCTTCCTGAGCTTCGGCACCAACGATCTCACCCAGATGACCTACGGCCTCAGCCGCGACGACGCCGGCCGCTTCATGCGCGACTATGTCAACCGCGGCGTCTTCCGCGAGGATCC
>NZ_CALLYO010000459.1 GCF_937858865.1 uncultured Amaricoccus sp.
AGGGCGGCGGCGGCCTTGGCGGCGAAGATGGCGTCGAGGTCGGCTGCCTCGGAGCGCACCAGCTCGACGCGCGCGGCGCTCGGCCCGGGGCCGTCCGTGGCGCCGTCGGGGGTGAAGACGGCGCGCTTGGCCTCGAAGCTTCGCAGGTCGGTGAGCTCGGCGATCTGGCCGCGCAGGGTGGCGATCTCGGCCTCGCTGGCGGCGAGGCGGGCCTCGAGCGCGTCGGTTGCCGAGGTGCGCTCCTCGAGCCGGAGCTCGAGCGACTCGATTACCGCGTCGCGGACGGCGAGCGTGGTGCGGAGCTCGACGGTCTCGGCCTCGCGCCGGGCGAGCTCGGCGGTCAGGCGGGCGATCTCGGCATCGCCGGGCGGCGCGAGGGGGGCCGTTTCCGCTGCCGCCGGAACGGAGGTCGGCGCCGGCGCGGCGACGGTCACCGGCGGCGGACTCGCCTCCGTGTCGAGGCGATCGGGAGCGTTTGCTCGTATAGCGACAATTCCGGCCAAGAGCAGAGCTGCTCCGCCGCCAATATAGATCAACTTCCCCTGCATGCCTGCTCCTGCAGTTCGTCTGCTCGTTATTGTTGGCGAAAGTATAGACTGGTGGGGACTTTTCGGGCAACGGCTTCTTCCACATGATGGCCATACGCTGTTCCAATAATGTCACAGGGCTGGTGCCGGGCGGCGGGGTTCCGCCAGCGCGTCGCGAGGTGCGCGGTGAATTGACAGCACCCTCCGGCTGCGGCGGTATCCGCGGATTGCCGTCGAGCGGAGCTGCGCGACCCGTGCTGTCATCGGAGGATCTGAGGAGGGGAAGGGGCGGGCCGCAGGCTGCGGCGGGGCAGCGCGTCGGGCTGCTCGGCGGGTCGTTCGATCCGCCGCACGCCGGGCATGTGCATATCACCCGCTGGGCGCTCAAGGCCTTCGGCCTCGACCGGGTCTGGTGGCTGGTGAGCCCGGGCAATCCGCTGAAGCCGGACGCGCCGGCCGAGCTCGCGCGGCGGCTGGCGGCGGCGCGGGCGATCATGGCGCATCCGCGGGTGGAGGTGACCGATCTCGAGTCCCGGCTCGGCACGCGCTACACGGCGGAGACGCTGCGCGCGGTGACGGCGCGCTGGCCGGGGGTGCGCTTCGTCTGGCTGATGGGGGCCGACAATCTCGCCGGCTTCCACCGCTGGGAGCGCTGGCCGGAGATCATGGCGACGGTGCCGGTGGGGGTGCTCGCCCGTCCGGGCGACCAGCTGCGCGCCGGGCTGTCGCCGGCGGCGCGGCGCTTCGCGCGCTGGCGCCTGCCGCAGCAGGCGGCGCGGGCGCTGCCCTTCCGCGCGCCGCCGGCCTGGACGCTGGTGAGCGGGCGGATGCTCGATCTCTCGTCGAGCGAGCTGCGGGCGCGGGGGGAGTGGCGGCGATGAGCGGGATCGGGCGGCGGGCGTTCCTCGCCGGCGCGGCGGCCTTGCTGGCGGCGCCGCGGGTCGTCCGCGCGGCGGCGGCCGAGGAGGTGGAGGCGATCCTCGCCGCCTCGAAGCTCGGGCCGCTCACCGGCTTCGCGCTCGCCGATCTGGGCGGGGAGGGGCTGCTCGAGGCGCATCGCCCGGGAGTGGCGCTGCCGCCCGCCTCGGTGGCGAAGGTCACGACGACGCTCTTCGCGCTGGAGACGCCGGGGCCGGGGCGGCGGTTCCGCACCGAGCTGCGCGCGGGCGGGCCGATCGAGGGGGGCGTGCTCAAGGGCGACCTGGTACTGGCGGGGGGTGGCGATCCGGTCCTCGATACCGATGCGCTGGGCGATCTGGTGGCGGCGCTGCGCCGGCAGGGGCTCGCCGCGGTCGAGGGGCGGCTTCTCGTCGCCATCGGCGCGCTGCCGCGGGTGGAGGAGATCGACGCCGGCCAGCCGGCGACGGCGGCCTACAATCCGGCCGTCTCGGGGATGAACCTCAACTTCAATCGGGTGTTCCTGGCCTGGGCGCCTGGCAAGACACCGGGCAAGGGGGAGCCGACGCTGGCGCTGAGCGCGCCGGGGGCGCGCTTCGAGGTGCCGGTGGGCGGCATCCGCGCCGAGCTGGTCGAGGGCGGCCCCGCGCGACACCGCTTCGAGGGGGCCGAGGAAATCTGGAGCCTGCCGCGTGCCGACTTCCGCGGGCGTGGCAGCGTCTGGCTGCCGGTGCGGGCGCCCGGGGTCAATGCCGGCGAGGTCTTCCGCCGGCTGGCGGCGGGAGCGGGCCTGGCGCTGCCCGAGGCGGAGGTGGTGGCGGCGGCGGATGGCCGGGTGATGGCGGTGCGCGAGAGCGAGGCGCTCGAGCCGATGCTGCGCGACATGCTGCGCTATTCGACCAACCTCACGGCGGAGGTGGTCGGGCTGACGGCGAGTGCGGCAGTGGGTGCGGGGACCAGTGCGGGGGCCAGTGCGGAGGGCGGCGCGGCGGTGGACGGGCTGGCGCGGTCGGGGGCGGCGATGACGGCCTGGGCGCGGGAGCGGTTCGGCCTCGGGGACGCGGTCTTCGTCAATCACTCCGGGCTCAGCGACGCGAGCCGGGTGAGCGCGGCGGACCAGGTGGCGATGCTGCGGCAGGCGGCGGAGGGGGCGCTGCCCGGGCTCTTGCGCGAGCGGCCGATCCTCGACGCGCGCCGCGAGCCGCTGGAGCTGCCGGGGGTGCGGATGGTGGCCAAGACCGGGACGATGGACTTCGTGAGCGGGCTGGCCGGCTATCTCGACGGGCGGCGGCGGCTGGCCTTCGCGATCTTCGCGGCCGACCCGGAGGCGCGGGCCCGCATCCGGCCGGAGGAGCGGGCGAACCCGCCCGGCGCCAGGGCCTGGGCGGCACGGGCGCGGGCGCAGGAGCATGCGCTGCTGCGCCGGTGGGCGGCGCTCTACGCCT
>NZ_CALLYO010000460.1 GCF_937858865.1 uncultured Amaricoccus sp.
AACATCGAGACGGGGGGGATCGAGAGCACGCGCGGCTTCGGGCTGATCGATGGCTGGGAGATCCTCAGGAAGGCGCGCGGCGGGCGGATGATCCTGGTCACGGTGACGCTCTCGGACTGGATCTACCGCTCGGTGCTGTCGCGCTCGGTGCTGACGCTGCACCGGGACTATTTCCGGCTCAGGAAGCCCCTGGAGCGGCGGGTCTACGAGATCGCGCGCAAGCACTGCGGGCGGCAGGCGGAGTGGCGGATCGGGCTCGAGACGCTCTTGAAGAAGTCGGGCTCGACGAGCCCGCGGCGGGTGTTCCGCAAGATGATCCGCGACATCGCCGCGGAGGACGGGTTGCCCGACTACAGCCTCGAGCTGGTCGAGGGCGACGTGGTGCGGGTGCGTTCGCGGGCGGTGTTCGCAGAGCCGGGGGCAGGGGAGGGGCCCCGGCTGGCGGCCGGGATCCACGCTCGGGTGCGGGCGGTGGCGCCGGGGCTCGACCCCTATTTTCTCGAGGCCGAGTGGCGGCGCTTCTGGGTCGTGTCCGGGCGGCCGCGGCTCCGGAGCCCGGATGCGGCCTTCCTCGCCTTCGCCAGGGCCCGCGCTGCCCGGGGCTAGCTTCTGGCCAAGCGTTCCGCGCGCGGAACGCTTCCCAGCGGACAAGGGATTTGCCGGGGCGGGCGGGAAGCTGGTAGAGAGGTCTCCGGTTCCATCGAGAGGCGTACCCGGTCATGAGCAGCGTGTTGTCGAAGCGTATCCTGGTAACTGGCGGGGCGGGCTTTCTCGGCAGCCACCTCTGCGACCGTCTGGTGGCGCAGGGTCACGAGGTGCTCTGCGTCGACAACTACTTTACCGGCCGGCGGGCCAACGTCGCGCATCTGATCGAGAAGCCCGGCTTCGAGCTCATGCGCCACGACATCACCTTCCCGCTCTACGTCGAGGTCGACGAGATCTACAACCTCGCCTGCCCGGCGAGCCCGGTGCACTACCAGTTCGACCCGGTGCAGACGACGAAGACCTCGGTGCACGGGGCGATCAACATGCTCGGGCTCGCCAAGCGCACCCGGGCGAAGATGTTCCAGGCCTCGACCAGCGAGGTCTACGGCGACCCGCACCAGCATCCGCAGACCGAGGACTACTGGGGTAACGTCAATCCGGTCGGGCCGCGGTCCTGCTACGACGAGGGCAAGCGCTGCGCCGAGACCCTCTGCTTCGACTATCACCGCCAGCACGGGCTCCGCATCAAGGTGGCGCGCATCTTCAACACCTATGGGCCGAGGATGCATCCGAACGACGGGCGGGTGGTGTCGAACTTCATCGTCCAGGCGCTGAAGGGGGAGCCGATCACCCTGCACGGCGACGGCAGCCAGACGCGGAGCTTCTGCTACGTCGACGACCTGATCGAGGGCTTCCTCAGGCTGATGGCGAGCCCCGACGACGTCACCGGGCCGATCAACCTCGGCAATCCGGGCGAGTTCACCATCCGCGAGCTTGCCGAGAAGGTGGTTGCGCTCACCGGGTCGCGCTCGCCCCTCGTGCACCGACCGCTGCCCGAGAACGACCCGACCCAGCGCCAGCCCGACATCGCCCGGGCGAAGGCCGTGCTCGGCTGGGAGCCGACCATCGCGCTGGAACAGGGGCTGAAGAGGACGGTCGCCTACTTCGACGCGCTTCTCGCCGGGCATTCCGAGGCGGTTTCTTGAGGCAGCGACGCCGTCCGCCGGGTTTTCGGCCGCCGCCGCGTCAGGGGGCAGGCTGGTCCGGGCGCGAGGGGCCCTGGAACGGGGCGAGCAGGCTCAGGCCGGTCGTGTAGAGCGACATGGCCCAGGGGCGCGGGCTCGCGGGATGCGTCTTCCGGGCGAGCCCGAGAAAGCGTCGCGCCGCGGCGAGGTCACCCGCCTTCCGGTAGTCGCTCGCCAGGATGTAGTACTGCCGCGCCAGCAGGCGCGGACGGCTGGCGAAGAGGTCGATGTTCTTCCGGACAAGGCGCTCGCGGGATTCGGTCCGGCGCTGGGTGCCGCGGGTGATCGAGTTTGGCGAGAAGCGCTGATGCACCAGCGGCTCGTCGACGAAGGCGATCGGGCCCCGCTGCGCCAGGCGCAGCGCGAAGTCCCAATCCTCGATCGGGGTCGTCGTCTCGTCGAAGCGGCCGAGCGCGAGGAAGGTGTCGCGGCGTACCACGAG
>NZ_CALLYO010000461.1 GCF_937858865.1 uncultured Amaricoccus sp.
TCGTATGGCCGCTTTCCAGCCTCCTTCCGGCCGCATTCCAGTCCGCCCAAGTCGCTGTCAACACAAGCGGAATTCCCCTCGCCCAGCCGGAGGCCGTATCACGCCCTGCCGAACACCCGCCGGAAGATCGTGTCCACGTGCTTGGTGTGATAGGCGAGGTCGAACTTGTCCTCGATTTCCGCCTCGCTCAACACCGCCCGGACCTCCGGGTCGGCCTTCAGCTCGGCCATGAAGTCGGCGCCCGCTTCCCAGACCTTCATCGCGTTCCGCTGCACCATCGCATAGGCCGCCTCCCGGCTCACCCCCTTCTGCGTCAGCGCCAGCAACACCCGCTGCGAATGGATCAGCCCGCGGAAGCGGTTCATGTTCCGCATCATATTCTCCGGGTAGACCACCAGCCGGTCCATCACCCCGGTCAGCCGCGCCAGCGCGAAGTCGAGCGTCACCGTCGCGTCCGGCCCGATCGCCCGCTCGACCGACGAATGCGAGATGTCCCGCTCGTGCCAGAGCGCCACGTCCTCCATCGCCGGCACCACCGCCATCCGGACCAGCCGCGCCAGCCCGGTCAGGTTCTCCGTCAGCACCGGGTTCCGCTTGTGCGGCATCGCCGACGACCCCTTCTGCCCCGGCGCGAAATACTCCTCCGCCTCCAGCACCTCGGTCCGCTGCAGGTGCCTGACCTCCACCGCCAGCCGCTCGATCGAGCTCGCGATCACCCCGAGCGTGGCGAAGAACATCGCGTGCCGGTCGCGCGGGATCACCTGCGTCGAGACCGGCTCCGGCACCAGCCCCATCGCCTGCGCCACATGCGCCTCGACCGCCGGGTCGACGTTGGCGAAGGTCCCGACCGCCCCCGAGATCGCGCAGGTCGCCACCTCCGCCCGCGCCGCCACCAGCCGCGCCCGCCCGCGGGCGAACTCGGCATGGGCCTGCGCCAGCTTCACCCCGAAAGTCGTGGGCTCGGCATGGATCCCGTGGCTCCGCCCGATCGTCACCGTGTCCTTGTGCTCGAAGGCCCGCCGCTCCAGCACCGCCAGCAGCGCGTCGAGATCGGCGAGCAGGATGTCCGCCGCCCGTACCAGCTGCACGTTCAGGCAGGTGTCGAGCACGTCCGAGCTCGTCATCCCCTGGTGCACGAAGCGCGCCTCCTCGCCCACATGCTCGGCGAGATGCGTCAGGAAGGCGATGACGTCGTGCCTGGTCACCGCCTCGATCTCGTCGATGCGCGCCACGTCGAACTCCACGTCCTTCGCCTTCCAGATCGCCTCGGCCGCCGCCTTGGGGATCACCCCGAGCGCGGCCTGCGCGTCCGCAGCATGCGCCTCGATCTCGAACCAGATGCGGAACTTCGTCTCCGGCGACCAGATCTTCACCATCTCGGGGCGGGAATAGCGCGGGATCATGCCGGGACCTTTCGCTCTGACGCGGCCGTCTGATAGTCTCGCCTCCGACCCGGCACAAGCGAGGCTTCATGCGGCTCTCCTCCTTCGCGGGCGTCTGGCGCCTCGAGCGCGTCATCGAGGATGCGCGCGCCGGCCGCATCGGCCGGCTGACCGGCGAGGCCCGCTTCACCGCGGCAGCCGACGGCCTCGCCTATGCGGAGACGGGAACGCTCGCCTTCCCGGACGGCCCGCCGATGCAGGCGAGCCGCCGCTACCTCTGGCGCGAGGGCGGGGCAGGGGGGATCGACGTCCTCTTCGACGACGGCCGCTTCTTCCACAGCTTCGACCCGGACGCTCCGACCCCGACCGCCGCCCACGACTGCCCGCCCGACAGCTACCGCGTCAGCTACGACTTCGCCGCCTGGCCGCTCTGGCGGGCGGAATGGCGTGTCAGCGGTCCGCGCAAGGACTACACCATGTTCAGCCGCTACCGCCCCTTCGCCGCATGAGACGCCTTCTCGCGCTTGCGCTCCTCGCCGCCTGTGCCCCGGCCCCCGAGCCCGACACCCGCTCCTTCGCCCTCTATCGCGCGATGCAGACCTGCCTCGCCGACCCTGCCACCGCCGGCTGCACCCGCGTCGACCGCGCCCGGGGCTTCGTCGTCCTCGCGGACGACGACCCGGCCAAGCCGCGCGCCTGGCTTCTCGTCCCCGACGTCGAGGTCACCGGCATCGAGGACTCCCGCGCCCTCGTCCCCCCGGTCGTCGCCTTCTGGCGCCACGGCTGGACGGTCGGCCGCGACCTCCTCCCCGGCGAGCGCCTCGCGCTCGCCATCAACTCGAAGGGCGGCCGCACCCAGGATCTCCTTCACATCCACATCTCCTGCCTCGCCCCGGAGATCGCCGGCACCCTCGCCGCCACCCCGGTCGGCCCCGGCTGGACCACGACGCTCACCCTCGACGGCCACGCCTACCACGCCCGCCGCACCGCCACCCTCGAGCCGAGCCCCTTCCTCCTCCTGCGCGATCTCCCCGGCGCCCGAGAGGACATGGCCGCCCAGTCCCTCGCCGTCACCGCCGCCCCCGGCGGCGGCTTCCTCCTCCTCGCCGAGTCCGCCCCCGACGCCGAGGCGGAGGAGATCCTCGACGAGACCTGCCCGTGACCCTCCCGTGACCCGCGGCTGGACAGCCGCGCCCGACTGCGGCAAGACTGCGCGCATCCGGAGCTTTCCAACCTGGAGCGACCATGGCCGAGACTGCATCCCGACACGTCCTGACCGAAGCCCTCTGGCCCGCCGAAGGCGCCGGGCTATGGGTGAAGCGTGCCCTGCTCGTCGCCGTCGGCATCGCGGCGCTCGCCATCTGCGCCAAGGTCAAGGTGCCGGTCTGGCCGTCGCCGGTGGCGATCAGCCTCGGCACCTTCGCCGTCCTCACCATCGGCGCCGCCTACGGCCCGCGCCTCGGGCTCGCCACGATCGGGGGCTGGATGCTGATCGGCGCCCTCGGCTTCGACGTCTTCCAGAACTCCTCGGCCGGGACCTCCGGCCTCGCCTACATGATGGGGGCGACCGGCGGCTACCTCGTCGGCTACCTCCTCGCCACCGTCGCGCTCGGGCTCGCCGCCCGTCGCGGCTGGGACCGCAGCGTCGGTGGCATGGCGCTCGCGCTGCTCGCCGGCAACGCCCTCATCTACGTCCCTGGCCTGCTCTGGCTCGGCTACCTGATCGCGAACGGCCTCTTCGACCCGGCGAGGTACGCCTCCGTCTGGGACCAGACGCTCGCCTGGGGCCTCACGCCCTTCCTGATCGGCGACGCGCTGAAGCTCGCGCTGGCCGCCGTGCTGGTGCCCGGCCTCTGGAAGCTCATCGGCACCGCCCGCGCCTGAGCGGTTAGCACAAGCTCCCGACGAAAACGGTCGCAATATGGATCCCATACGGGTTCCATATTGCTTCCATACCGAAGAACCGGTGTTAACCTCTTGAGATGAACCGCACCTTTCCGATGTGCGGCAGATTCCGGTTCCGCTGGGCATAGTCGATCCCGTAGCCCACCACGAACTCGTCCGGGATCTCGAAGCCGACCCATTTCGCCTTCACGTCCACCTCGCGCCGCGACGGCTTGTCGAGCAGCGCGCAGACCTCGAGCCGCTTCGGATGGCGGGTCTTCAGGATGGCGAGCACATGCTTGAGCGTGCGCCCGGTGTCGATGATGTCCTCGACCACGAGCACGTCGCGCCCCGCAATTTGGCCTCGCAAGTCCTTTAGAATGCGCACTTCCCTGCTCGACACCGTCGCATCCCCATAGGAGGAGACCTCGAGGAAGTCGACCTCGACCGGCAGGTCGAGCTCGCGCACCAGGTCGGCGATGAAGACGAAGGATCCCCGCAGCAGCCCCACCACCACCAGCTTGTCGGTCCCGGCATAGAAGGCCGAGATCTCCCGCGCCAGCGCCTCGACCCGCGCCGCGATGGCCTTGGCCGAGATCATCTTGTCGATCACATAGTCCGGCTTGCTCATCCCCGCGGGCGCCCCCTTGTGCCGCCGGCGATCCTATTGGCAATGTCGGACCCCGACAATCCGCAACCCGAGGCACCATGCCGACCCACGCCGAGACGCGCATCGTGCCCTACAGCGCCGAGGAGATGTACGGCCTCATCGCCGACGTCTCCCGCTACCCCGAATTCCTGCCCTGGTGCGCCGCCGCCCGCATCCGCTCGCGCAAGCCGCTGCCGGAGGGCGATGGCGAGGTGATCGAGGCCGATCTCGTCATCTCCTTCAAGGTTTACCGCGAACGCTTCGGCAGCCGCGTGACGCTCCGCCCCGCCGCCCGCCGCATCGACGTCGAGTACCTCGACGGTCCGTTCCGCTACCTGAAGAACCACTGGCGCTTCGAGCCGCGCGGCCCCGCGGAGAGCGAGGTCGACTTCTTCGTCGACTTCGAGTTCCGCTCCGCCATCCTGCAGAAGCTCATCGGCCTCGTCTTCCACGAAGCGATGCTCCGCATCGTGCGCGCCTTCGAGAAGCGCGCCGAGGCGCTCTACGGCAGCCGCTCGAGCGCCTGAAGCGCGAGATCGAGCGCCGTCTCGACGCTCAGCGCCCGCACCCGCTCCCGCCCCGGCGCGCCGAACGCGCGCCGCTCCGCCCGCGTCTCCAGCGCCGTCGCCGTGGCGAACCACACCAGCCCCTCCGGCTTCGCCTCCGACCCGCCTGGCCCGGCGACGCCGGTGACGGCGACGGCGACGTCCGCCTCCGAGGCCGCGAGCCCGCCTTCCGCCATCGCCCGCGCCACCGGTTCGGAGACGGCGCCGTGCTCGGCCAGCAGCAGCTGCGGGACCGCCAGCATCGCCACCTTCGCCGGGTAGGAATAGGTCACGAAGCCGCGGTCGAAGACATCAGAGGCCCCGGCGATATCGGTGATCGCCGCGCTCACCAGCCCGCCGGTGCAGCTCTCCGCCGTCACGATGCGGAGCCCACGGGCGCGCGCCGCATCGATCAGCAGCCGCGCCTTCGCTTCGGCGATCATCGCAGCCAACCGTGCGAAATGCTGGCGAGGAGGGTGACGACGAGGGCGGCGAGGAGGCCGGCGAAGACGTCGTCGAGCATCACCCCGGTCGGCCCCGGCCGGCGGTCGGCCCAGCCGACCGGCCCAGGCTTCCAGATGTCGAAGAGGCGGAAGAAGACGAAGGCCCCGACCCAGCCCGGCCAGGGGAAGAGCGATGCCGGGGCGCCGACGATCCAGAGGCCGAGCGACAGCGGCATCAGCGCGATCCACTGGCCGACGACCTCGTCGATTACGATGTGCGCGGGATCGAGGTCCTCCTGCTCGAAGGTCTCGACCCGCGTCGCCCAGTGCCCCGCGCCATAGCCCGCGACGATCGCGGCGGCGAGGAGAAACGGCCCGCCGAGGAGATGCAGCAGGTAGCCGACGCCCAGGGCCGCGAGCGACCCCCAGGTGCCGGCCGGCCCCGGCAGCAGGCCGATGTAACCGAAGGTGGCGACGAGCCGCGTCACCGCCGCACCAGCGTCGCGGTGGCGATTGCCGCGATCCCCTCGCCGCGCCCGGTGAAGCCGAGCCGCTCGGAGGTCGTCGCCTTGACGCTGACGCGGTCGGCGCCGATCCCGGCGATCCGCGCCAGCGTATCCCGCATGGCGCCCGCATGCGGGCCGACCTTCGGCGCTTCGCAGACTAGCGTGCAGTCGAGGTGGGTTATCACATAGCCGCGCTCGGCCGCCCGCTCGACCGCCTTGGCGAGAAAGACCTCGGAGGC
>NZ_CALLYO010000462.1 GCF_937858865.1 uncultured Amaricoccus sp.
GAGCTGCGCGGGCGGGCCGGGCCTGGGTTCTTCGCCGCCTGAGCGGCGAGCGACAGGCGCGAAACATCC
Source organism: uncultured Amaricoccus sp. (assembly GCF_937858865.1). GTDB lineage: Bacteria > Pseudomonadota > Alphaproteobacteria > Rhodobacterales > Rhodobacteraceae > Amaricoccus. The sequence continues at coordinate 70 of NZ_CALLYO010000462.1, forward strand.
GCGTGCCACTCTGCCGGCGGAGCGTTGAGGGGACAGGGATGGCTTCGGTATCGGCGCGCGGCCTGGCGGCGGCGGACGAATTCGCCACGGTGCGGCGCTTCTTCGAGGCGGTGATGGCGCGCACCGCCGAGGGCGGGGACGTCTGCGACTTCACCTTCGGCAACCCGCACGAGATGCCGCTGCCCGGCCTCGTCGCCGCGCTCAGGCAGAGCGTCGAGCCGCTGCGCGAGGACTGGTTCGCCTACAATCCCGGCCAGCCGGAGGCGCGCGAGGTGATCGCCGGCGCCCTCTCGCGCGAGCTCGGCCTCGGCTTCGAGCCCGAGGACGTGACGCTGACCCAGGGCGCCTTCGGGGCGATCGCGCTCGCCTTCCGGCTGGTGATGGACGCCGGCGCCGAGGTGGTCATCCCGGTGCCGGGCTGGTTCTGCTACGCGCCGATGCTGCGGGCGGCCGACCTCGTGCCGGTGCGCGCGCCGCTCGACCCGGAGCGGTTCGACCTCGACCTCGCCGCGATCGAGGCGGCGATCACGCCGCGGACGCGGATGGTGGTGGTGAACTCGCCGCACAACCCGACCGGGCGGATCTACCCGCGGGCGGCGCTCGAGGCGCTGGCCGGACTGCTCGAGGCGGCCTCGGCGCGGATCGGGTCGCGGATCTGGCTGCTCTCCGACGAGCCCTACCGGCGGATCCGCTTCGACGGCAACGGCTTCGTCAGCCCGGCGGCGGTCTATCCCTGGACGCTGATCGACTACAGCTACGGCAAGGTGCTGCTCGCGCCGGGGCAGCGGCTCGGCTATCTCGCGCTCTCGCCGCTCTTGCCGGCCGCGGAGCGGGCGGCGCTGCGCGAGGCGTTCTTCTCCTGCCAGATGGCGCTCGGCTGGGGCTTTCCCGATTCGGTCATGCAATATGCCGTGCCGGCCCTCGAGGAGGTCTCGATCGACATCGCGGCGCTGGCCGCCCGGCGGGAGCGGCTGCTCGGCGCGCTCGGGGCATGGGGCTACCGGCTGACGCGGCCGGAGGGGACCTTCTACCTCTGGGGCGCGGCGCCGGGCGGGGACGCGGTGCGCTTCGCCGAGGCGCTGGCCGAGCGGGGCGTGCTCGTCATGCCGGGCACGCTCTTCGAGCGGCCGGGGGACTTCCGCATCTCGCTGACGGCGAACGCGGCGATGATCGAGCGGGCGCTGCCCGCCTTCCGGGCGCTGGCCTGAACGGCGCACGAGCGCGGCACCGGCGCGGCCGCCAAGGTTGACTTTCGCCCCGACTCGCGCAATCGACAGAAAGGGCCCCTGGGCAGCGGTCGCGACGGAGGGGGAAGGCTGATGGACTACGACGCCCTTTTCGGCGAACGGCTGGAGGCGCTCCGCAAGGAGGGCAACTACCGCGTCTTCGCCGAGCTCGAGCGGCTGAGCGGCGACTTCCCGCGCGCCCGGCGCTATGTCGCGGAGAGGCCGTCCGAGGTCACCGTCTGGTGCTCGAACGACTATCTCGGGATGGGCCAGCATCCGGCCGTGCTCGCGGCGATGCACGAGGCGATCGACCGCTGCGGCGCCGGCGCCGGCGGCACGCGCAACATCTCGGGCAACACCCACGACCACGTGCTGCTCGAGCGCGAGCTCGCCGACCTGCACGGCAAGGCGGCGGCACTCCTCTTCACCTCGGGCTACGTCTCGAACTGGGCCGCGCTCTCGACGCTCGGCAGCCGGCTGCCCGGCTGCGTGATCCTGTCGGACGCGCTCAACCACGCCAGCATGATCGAGGGCATTCGCCACGCCCGCTGCGAGAAGCGGATCTGGCGGCACAACGACCCGCGGGATCTCGACCGGCAGCTCTCGCAGGTCGGGCCGGACCGCCCGAAGGTCGTCGCCTTCGAGAGCGTCTACTCGATGGACGGCGACATCGCGCCCATCGGCGAGATCCTCGACGTCGCCGAGGCGCACGGCGCCATGACCTATCTCGACGAGGTGCACGCGGTCGGCCTCTACGGCCCGCGCGGCGGCGGCGTCGCCGAGGAGATGGGCCTGATGGACCGGGTGACGCTGATCGAGGGCACGCTCGGCAAGGCCTTCGGCGTGGTCGGCGGCTACATCACCGGCTCGGCGGCGCTGGTCGACTTCATCCGCAGCTTCGCCTCGGGCTTCATCTTCACCACCGCCCTGCCGCCGGCGGTCGCAGCGGGCGCGCGGGCGAGCATCGCCCACCTCAAGGTCTCGGGCGTCGAGCGGCAGCGCCAGCGCGAGATGGTGCGCAAGCTCCGCACCCGGCTCGACGCGCTCGGCATCCCGCACCTGCCGAACCCCAGCCACATCGTCCCGGTGATGGTGAAGGACCCGGTCAAGTGCAAGATGATCTCGGACATCCTGCTCGACGACTACGGGATCTACGTGCAGCCGATCAACTATCCGACCGTGCCCAAGGGGCTGGAGCGGCTGCGCTTCACGCCCTCGCCGCTGCACGGCGATGCGGATCTCGAGCACCTGCTCCAGGCGCTGAGCGCCCTCTGGAGCCACTGCGCCCTCGCCCGCGCCGTGGCCTGACCGACAAAAACGCGCGAGGTCGCACGCGGGGGCTTGCCTTTCCTGATAACTATTGTCAGGTATTGGCCACCGGCCATATCGAGTCACCCGCATGATCGTCTGCTCCTGCACCGGCATCAGTGACCGCGACATCCGCGAGGCCATCGCCTGGATGCGGGCGTCCGACCCCTACACGCTGATCACGCCCGGCAAGATCTACCGCGCGCTCGGCAAGTCGGCGGAATGCGGCGGCTGCATCCGGCTCTTCGTCGAGCGGATGCGCCGGGACGAGAGGTTCGCCGTGCCGGTCGAGCTCTGCGACCTGCGCGCGTCGGCGCTGAGGGTCGTTCTGAACGAGGCATGATGCCGCATCCAGTTTAGAACGATTCCATATTGCGGGCCCTGCCCGCCTTGATCTAGGCTGTGCCCGAGCGGCTTGACCGCGGGCCAGACAGGAAAGGGGTGTGCGATGAAGGGCGACAAGGGCGTCATCGAGTATCTCAACAAGGGGTTGCGCAGCGAGCTGACGGCCGTCAGCCAGTATTGGCTGCACTACCGCCTGCAGGAGGACTGGGGGCTCGGCCGGCTGGCCGACAAGTCGCGCGCGGAGAGCATCGAGGAGATGAACCACGCCGACAAGTTCATCGCGCGCATCATCTTCCTCGAGGGCCATCCCAACCTGCAGACGCTCGATCCGCTGCGGATCGGCGAGTCGCCGAAGGAGACGCTCGAGTGCGATCTGGCCGCCGAGCTCGACGCGATCGCCCTCTACAAGGAGGCGCGCGACTATTGCGAGAAGGTGCGCGACTATGTGTCGAAGAACCTCTTCGAGGAGATCCTGACCGACGAGGAGGGCCACACCGACCATCTCGAGACGCAGCTCGACCTGCTCGAGCGCATCGGCGAGGCGAACTGGAACCAGCTGAACGCCAAGCCGTCGGACGAGGCCTGATCGCCTCCCGGCCCGCGAGGCGGAGCGGTGGCGCCCGCCGCCGCTCCGCACTATGCTCCTGCCGCACGAGGCGAGGATGAGCGGTGGCGGGCATGAAGGCAGAGGTCAGGTGGGTCGGTGACCGCACGTTCGTCGGCGCGACCGCGAGCGGGCATGAGGTCACCCTCGGGACGGCGCACGGCGGGGGCGAGAAGCCCGGCCCGAGCGCCATGGAGCTGGTCCTGATCGGCGCCGGCGGCTGCTCGGCCTGGGACGTGGTCAACATCCTCGAGAAGAGCCGCGCCGGCATGGTCGAATGCCGCGTCGAGCTCGACGCCGACCGCGCCGAGGAGGAGCCGCGGGTCTTCACCCGCATCCACCTGCATTTCGTCGTCGCGGGCCCCGGCCTCGACCCGCGCAAGGTCGAGCGGGCGATCGCGCTCTCGGTCGAGAAATACTGCTCCGCCATCGCCATGCTGGAGAAGACAGCCACCGTCACCCACGACTACGAGATCGCCGCCGCCCCGGCCGCGGCGGCCGGGGGCGCGTGACGGTGCGACTCGCGGCCGCGCTCGCCGCGCTGCTCCTCGCGGCGACCCCGGCCGCCGCACAGGAGCCCACGGAGACGCCGCCGGTGCCGGAGCCGGAGATCGCCTGGATGGGGACCGGCAACGTCGCCGGGGTCTATTATCCGGTCGGCGTCGCCCTCTGCCGGCTGGTCAACCAGCACCGCCGCGAGACGAACCTGCGCTGCGCTGCCCGGACGTCGGAGGGCTCGGTCGGGAACCTGACCGCGCTGCGCGACGGCAGCTACGATCTCGCCATCGTCCAGTCCGACACCCAGGAGGCGGCCTTCGAGGGCAGCGGCGCCTTCGCCGCCGCCGGGCCGTTCGAGGCGCTGCGCGCCGTCGCCGCGCTCTATCCCGAGCCGCTGACCCTGCTCGCCCGCGCCGACGCCGGCATCACGCGCGTCGAGGATCTCGCCGGCAAGCGCGTGGCCTGGGGCGCGCCCGGCAGCGGCACGCGGGCGCTCGCCGACCGGCTGATGGCGGCGCTCGGCTGGACGGCGGAGAGCTTCGCCGCCGTTCCCGACCTCGCGCCCGACCGGCTGGCCGGCGCGCTCTGCGACGGCGAGATCGACGCCTTCGCCTACGTGGTCGGCCATCCGGCCCTCGTGGTGCAGGAGGCGACGACGTCCTGCCCGGCCGTCCTCGTCGAGGTCGCCGGGCCGGCGGTCGATGCGCTGGTGGCGGAGACCCCCGCCTTCGTCGCCGCGACCATCCCGGCCGGTCTCTACCGCGGCAACGACCGCCCGGTCGCGACCTTCGGCGTCGGGGCGACGCTCGTCACCCGCGCCGACCAGCCGGAGGAGCGCATCGACACGGTGGTGCGCTCGGTCTTCGGCGACCTCGAGATGCTCCGGGGCCTCGATCCGGTGCTCGCCCATCTCGACCCCGAGGCGATGGCCCGCGACGGGCTGTCCGCCCCGCTCCACCCGGCCGCCGAAGGCTACTACCGCGAGCAGGGCTGGCTGGACTGAGACGTTCTCCGGGTGTCTGCCGCGCGCGCCGTGCGCGACCTGCGTTAACCTCTGGCCACGCCCGCAATTCGTATGGCCGCTTTCCAGCCTCCTTCCAGCGTCATTCCGGTCTGCCCAAGCCGCTGTTAGCACGACCGGAATTCCCCTCGACACCGATTCAATCTGCCCGAGGCCGCATGAGGCGCATGGCGATCGCCTGAAAGGGAAGGGACTCCTGCTGCTGGTGCTCTATGCTCGCCCCCGCCGCTCCTTCGATACCGCCCCTGCGGGGTCGGCACGATCCGGGCTTGCGGGCGAGTAACGAAGCATTTACCCGACGAATCCCTTCAGAATCAAGAAGATACTTATAGTTTCGCGCGCGAAATCCTGATCGTTCCCATCTGCACCCGCCATTTGACAAGCCCGGAGCGCGCGGGGAATGCTTGGCCGGCCGCGCCGCGACGGAATCGTCCGCCCTCGCCCGAGGGGTGCAGAAGCGCCGGCGCGCAGGGGAGGGTCGGCCAGCATGTATCTCGGCATCGACATCGGCACGTCCTCGGTCAAGACCGTGCTCTTCGACCGCGACCAGCGTCTCGTCGGCCAGGCCAGCCAGCACCTCTCCGTCAGCCGTCCGCACCCCGGCTGGTCCGAGCAGGATCCCGAGGACTGGTGGAAGGCGACCGAGGCGACCATCGCGACCCTCGCCCGCGAGCACGGCCTCGCCGGCCTGCGCGGCATCGGCCTCTCCGGGCAGATGCACGGCGCCGTCTGCCTCGACGACGAGGACCGGGTGCTGCGCCCGGCGATCCTCTGGAACGACGGCCGCGCCATGGCCGAATGCGCCGAGATCGAGGCCGCCTGCCCGCGCGCCCGCGAGATCGCCGGCAACATCGCCATGCCGGGCTTCACCGCCCCGAAGATCGCCTGGATGCGCAGGCACGAGCCCGGGCTCTATGCCCGGATCGACGCCGTGCTGCTGCCCAAGGACTACGTCCGCCTGCGGCTGACCGGCCACCACGTCTCGGAGATGTCCGACGCCGCCGGCACCTTCTGGCTCGACGTCGCCGCCCGCGACTGGTCCGACGACCTGCTCGAGGCGACCGGCCTCAGCCGCCGCCACATGCCGCGCCTGGTCGAGGGCAGCCAGCCCTCGGGCGAGCTCCTGCCCGATCTCGCCGGGCGCTGGGGCATCTCCGGCCCGGTGGTGGTGGCGGGAGGCGCCGGCGACAACGCCGCCGCCGCCTGCGGCGTGGGCGTCGTCACCCCCGGCTCGGCCTTCGTCTCGATCGGCACCTCGGGCGTCCTCTTCGTCTCGAACGCCCGCTTCTCGCCCAACACCGCCGGGGCGGTTCACGCCTTCTGCCACGCCATCCCGCAGACCTGGCACCAGATGGGCGTGATCCTCTCCGCCTCGGACAGCCTCGAATGGCTCTCCCGCGTCACCGGCCGCAAGGCCGCCGACCTCGCCGCCGCCGTGGGCCGGGTCGAGGCGCCCTCCCCGATCACCTTCCTGCCCTACCTCTCCGGCGAGCGCACCCCGCACAACGACGCAGGCGCCCGCGGCGCCTTCACCGGCCTCTCGCAGTCGGACGACGCCCGCGACCTGACGCAGGCCGTCCTCGAAGGCGTCGCCTACGCCTTCCGGGACTGCCAGCGCGTGCTGAACGACGCCGGCACCGACTTCGCCTCCGCCCTGGCGGTCGGCGGCGGCGCCCGCTCCGACGCCTGGCTCCGGATCATCGCCAGCGTCCTCGACCGCCCGCTCGAGATCGCCGCCGACAGCGACATCGGCGCCGCCCTCGGCGCCGCGCGGCTCGCCATCTGCGCCGCCGAGGGTGCCGACCCGGCCGAGATCTGCGCCGCACCCGAGATCCTGCGGGTGATCGAGCCCGACCCGGCGCTGGTGCCGCGCTACCGCGAGGGCTATGCGCGCTATCGGGAGCTCTTTCCGGCGCTCAGGGCAGGAGCTTGATGAGCGTGACGGTCACCCCGATGATGGTGACGGCCTGCAGCATCATGAAGCGGAGCATCTCCGCCTTGTTCTCGGCAGCCTCGAGCCGGACCGCGTTGATGTCGGCCTTCAGCTCCGCCTTCACCGTCGCAAGGTCCGCCTTGGTCGCAAGCTCGGACATATCGGCTTCGGAGAGACCGTCTGCAATCGCCTCGGCCATCGGGCGCTCCATGCCCGCGTCCGTCAGCTTCCGAACGAACTTCAACGTGTCGATCCTCAACGCCGCAGACATCTCCAGAGCTCCCGACACGAATATAGCCCACCGCAAGCGGCATGGCGACCGTCCGAATACGAGTGACATAGGCAAGGGGCGTTCTCACGCTCTTTTCCCCGCATAGGTAAACTCCACACGAGAACACCGGGAGGGAAAACGTCCGATGAGCGACTTCTTCAAGGGCATCGAGCCGGTCCGCTACGAAGGCCCGGACAGTACCAACCCGCTCGCCTTTCGCTTCTACGACCGCGGCCGGATCGTGCTCGGCAAGCGGATGGAGGATCAGCTGCGCATGGCGGTCGCCTACTGGCACTCCTTCGCCTGGGAGGGGGGCGACCCCTTCGGCGGGCGCACCTTCGAGCGGCCCTGGTTCGGCGGCGGCATGGCGGACGCGAAGCTGAAGGCTGAGGTCGCCTTCGAGATGCTCGAGATCCTCGGGGCGAAGTTCTTCACCTTCCACGACCGCGACATCGCCCCCGAAGGCCGGAGCCTCGCCGAGTCGAACCGCAACGTCTCGGAGATCGCCGACATCTTCGAGAGACGCATGCAGGAGACCGGCGTCGAGCTGCTCTGGGGCACCGCCAACCTCTTCTCCAACCGGAGGTACATGGCGGGCGCCGCCACCAATCCCGACCCGGACGTCTTCGCCTATGCCGCGGCGCAGGTGAAGCACTGCCTCGACGTCACCCACCGGCTGAACGGCGCCAACTACGTCCTCTGGGGCGGGCGCGAGGGCTACGAGACGCTGCTCAACACCGACATGAGGCAGGAACTCGACCATATGGGCCGCTTCCTCGCCATGGTCGTCGACTACAAGGAGAAAATCGGCTTCAAGGGCACCATCCTGATCGAGCCGAAGCCGCAGGAGCCGACCAAGCACCAGTACGACTACGACGTCGCCACCGTCTTCGGCTTCCTGCAGCGGTTCGGGCTGGAGAAGGAGGTGAAGGTCAACATCGAGACCGGCCACGCCGTGCTCGCCGGCCATTCCTTCGAGCACGAGATCGCGACCGCCATCGCCCTCGGTATCTTCGGCTCGGTCGACGCCAACCGCAACGACTACCAGTCCGGCTGGGACACCGACCAGTTCCCGAACAACGTCCCGGAGACGGCGCTGGCGCTCTACTACATCCTCGGGGGCGGCGGGCTCACCACCGGCGGTTTCAACTTCGACGCGAAGCTCCGCCGCCAGTCGCTCGATCCGGAGGATCTGATCGCGGGCCACGTGGGCGGCATGGACACGCTCGCCCGCGGCCTCCTCGCTGCCGCGGCGATGATCGAGGACGGCGGGCTCGATGCGGCGCTGAAGGATCGCTATGCCGGCTGGGAGAGGCCCGAGGCGCAGGCGATGCTCGCGAGCGACCTCGCCGCCATCGCCGAGCGGGTCGATCGCGAGGGCCTCGATCCGCAGCCGCGCTCGGGGCGGCAGGAGCGGCTCGAGAACCGGGTCAACCGCTTCGTCTGAACGGCCGGTGGCATCGCGTGCGCTTGCCGGCGGGCGCGGCGCGCGGCACACTCCCCGCGGTCGATGGGGGAACCTTCGGGGGCGGGGTCGCGTTGCCACGCCGATGCGAGCGGCGCTCGCCCCCGGAGAGATGAGAGGATGATGAGGATGGCCACCCGCAAGGAAATCGAAGACGCCGCCGCCGAGCTTTCCGAGCCGGTCGCCGCACAGATCGCCGCGCTCCGCGCCGACATGGCCGAGCTCGGCGCCGTGGTCACGCGCCTGGGCAAGGAGCGCGCTGCCGGGCTCAAGGCGGCGGCGCAGCGGACGGCCTCGACCGGCTACGCCAAGGGGGAGGAGGCGGTCGACGTCGCGCTCGCCGAGCTGCAGTCGCTGGAGGACGAGCTGGCCGCGGCGACCCGCCGCCGGCCCTTCGCCTCGCTGGGGCTCGCCGCCCTGCTGGGCTTCCTCGTCGGCGTCATCTTCCGGCGCTGACGTGTTCCGCGCGCTCTCGGCGGTCTCGCGGGTCGCGGAGGCGCGCGTCCGCAGCTTCGGGCGCCGCACAGCCCTGCGTGCGGCGCTGGTCGGCGGATGCGTGCTGGCCGCGCTGGTCTGCCTCGGCTTCGCGCTGATGGCGGCCGCCGTGGCGCTGGCCGACCGCTTCGGCTGGATCAACGCGCTCGCCATCATGGCCGCCGGGGCGCTGGTGGTGCTGCTGATCTTTCTCGGTGCGCTGGCGCTCGAGGAGCGGCGCCACCGCCGGCTCGCGGCGCAGCGGGCGGCGCTCGACCGCCAGCTGGCGCAGGTGGCGGCGCTGTCGCTGGTGGGCGGGGCGAAGCCGTCGCGCTCGGCGGTCGGGATCGGCCTGGTGGCGCTCGGCGCGCTGCTCGTGCTGCTGAGGCGCGATCGCGATTAGGGCGGCGGGCACACCCAGGCACGTGTGCCCGCCGGTCAATATATTGAAAAGACGCGACTATTTTACCCGTATTGACAACGTATAGACAGGCAGTCAGCCGCGCTCGCGCAGGAGACGGGCCTTCTGGCGCTCCCAGTCGCGCTTGGCCTCGGTCGCCCGCTTGTCGGCGAGCTTCTTGCCCTTGGCGATGCCGAGCTGCAGCTTCGCCTTGCCGCGATCGTTGAAGTAGAGCCGCAGCGGCACCAGCGTCATCCCCTCGCGCGCTGTCCCCTGCCAGAGCCGGGCGAGCTCGCGCCGCGAGACGAGGAGCTTGCGGCGGCGCCGTTCCTCGTGGCCGAAGGCCTTGGCCTGGGCATAGGCCGGGATGTAGCCGTTGATCAGCCAGAGCTCGCCGCCTTCGACGGCGGCATAGCTCTCGGCGATGTTGGCCTTGCCCTGCCGCAGGCTCTTCACCTCCGAGCCCTCGAGCACGATGCCCACCTCGAGGTCGTCCTCGATGAAATAGTCGTGCCGCGCGCGCCGGTTCTCGGCGACGAGCTTCACGGGTTTCGCGTCCTTGGCCATGGTCCCGCCGCTCTATCGAAGGCCACTTCGCCTGTCCAGCCGGCGCCCTCGGGCTATCTCCCCCCGGACAGCAGAGGAAGGAGGAGCAGATGCCCACGGTCGTCGTCACGAGCGCGAGCCGCGGTATCGGCCGCGAGTTCGTCCGCCAGTATGCCGCGGAAGGCTGGCAGGTCATCGCCGCCTGCCGCCATCCGGAAAGCCTGGACCGGGAGCTGCGCGCCTACGGCAGCGGCGTCCGGCCGATCGCCATGGACGTGACCGACCTCGCCGCGGTCGAGGCGGTGGCGCGCGAGGGCGACGGTCCGGTCGACCTGCTGCTCAACACCGCCGGGATCGCCGGCTCGGGCGACGATTCGCCGGGGGCGGTGAACTATGCCGACTGGGCGCATGTGCTCGACGTCAACACCATGGGGCCGGTCCGGGTGCTCGACGCCTTCGCCGACCGGCTGGCGGCGGCAGGCGGCGCCAGGGCGGTGACACTGACGAGCGGCATGGGTTCGATCGGCGATGTCGGGTCGGGCTCGCAGCTCGTCTACCGCACCTCGAAGGCGGCGGTGAACATGGCGATGCGGGCGCGCGCGTTCAGCCTCGGGCCGCGCGGGATCACCGTCGTCGTGCTCAATCCGGGCTGGGTCAGGACCGACATGGGCGGCCCGGGCGCCGCCATCTCGCCCGAGGAGAGCGTGACGGCGATGCGCCGGGTGATCGCGGGGCTGACGCCGGAGCAGAACGGGACGTTCCTGAACTGGCGGGGCGGCGGCTATCCGTGGTAGCTCGTCCGCCTGCGACTCGGCCGTCAGTTGAGCAGGCCGGCGTGGCGCATGGCGGCGCGCATCTTCTCGCGCGTCGGCTCCTCGAGGGGCACCATCGGCGAGCGGATCTCCTCGGTGCACTTGCCGAGAAGCGAGAGGCCGAACTTGGTCGGTGCCGGGTTCGGCTCGGCGAAGCAGGCGCGGTGCAGCGGCATCAGCCGGTCCTGATAGGTGAGGGCGCGGGCGTAGTCGCCGGCGAGCATCGCCTCCTGGAACTCGGCCGAGAGGCGCGGGGCGATGTTCGCCACCACGCTGATGCAGCCGCGGCCGCCGTGGGCGTTGAAGCCGAGCGCGCTGTCGTCGTTGCCGGAGAGCTGGATGAAGTCCGTGCCGCAGGTGATCCGCTGGTCCGAGACGCGGCCGATGTCGCCGGTCGCGTCCTTGACGCCGATGATCCGTGGCAGCCGGGCGAGCTCGCCCATGGTGGCGGGCGTCATGTCGACGACCGAGCGGCCGGGGATGTTGTAGATGATGATCGGCAGGTCCACCGCGTCGTGCAGGGTGCGGAAGTGGTGGTAGAGCCCGCGCTGGCTCGGCTTGTTGTAGTAGGGGGTGACGACCAGCGCCGCGTCGGCCCCGACCTTGCGGGCGAAGCGCATCAGGCGGATCGATTCCTCGGTGTTGTTCGAGCCCGCCCCGGCGATGACCGGGATGCGGCCGGCGGCGGTCTGCACGATCAGCTCGATGCAGTGCTCGTGCTCCTCGTGGCTGAGGGTCGGGGTCTCGCCGGTGGTGCCGACGGCGACGAGGCCGTGGCTGCCCTCGGCGACATGCCATTCCACCAGCGCGACGAGCGCGGCCTCGTCCACCTTGCCGTCGCGGAAGGGGGTGACGAGCGCGGGGATCGAGCCTTGGAACATGGGATGCCTCTTCGACGGGGAGGGGAGCGGCCCCGGAGCCGGGCGGAACCTATTCGTGAATCGCATTAACCGCAAGCATCTGGCATGAAGACTTGCCGCTGCACGCTATGGTATAGTGCCGCCAAAGCAGAACAAGCACCTCGAGGGACGAGCATGCCGCACCGCAAGCGATTGATCCCTGCCCTGCTCGCCGGGCTGTGGCTCGGCCTGCCCGGCGTCGCGTCCGCCCAGACCACGGCACAGGCGTCGCTTCTCGCCCAGGCGCTCGACGCGGCGGCGACCGGGGACTGGACCGAGGCCGAGACGCTGGCGGCCTGGACCGGACAGCCGATCGCCCGGGACATCCTGCTCTGGGCCCGCCTGCGCGACGGAGCGGGGACCTGGGAGGAGTATGGCGCCTTCCTCGCCGAGCATCCCGACTGGCCGGGGCTCGCCACGCTGCGTCGCGCCGGCGAGCGGCAGATGCCGCAGGGGCTGCCGGCGGCGGAGGTCGTCGCCTTCTTCGGCGAGAAGCCGGAGACCGGCACCGGCTCGCTGCGGCTCGCCGAGGCGCTGCGCGCCGAGGGGCGGGTGGAGGAGGCGGAGGCGGAGATCGTCCGGGCGTGGACCGGCTTCTCGCTGACCGGCGCCGAGCGGCGCGCGATGCTCGACGGCTGGGGCGAGGTGGTGAAGCCGCAGCACGAGGCGCGGCTCGACATGCTGCTCTGGCGCGGGCTCACCAACGAGGCCGAGGCGATGCTGCGGCTGGTGGGCGAGGACTGGCAGAAGCTGGCCCAGGCGCGCATCGCCACCCGGCGCGATGCCGAGGGGATGCAGTATCTGATCAACAGCGTGCCGGCGCGGCTGAAGAACGATCCCGGGCTCGCCTACGAGCGGTATCGCTACCGGGTGCAGAAGGGGCGCTGGCAGGATGCCGAGGCCTATATCCTCGAGAAGTCGACCTCGGCGACCGCGCTCGGGCGGCCGGAGATGTGGCTGGAGCGCCGGGCGAACCTGGCGCGGCAGGCGCTCGAGGACGGCGACGTGCGCGGCGCCTACCGGATCGCGGCGCAGAACTTCGGCAGCGAGGGTGCCGACTATGCCGACAGCGAGTGGGTGGCGGGCTTCGTCGCGCTGACCCGGCTCGACGACCCGAAGCGGGCGATCGGGCATTTCACCAAATTCCAGGCGGCGGTGGCGACGCCGATCAGCCTCGGGCGGGCCGGCTACTGGCTCGGGCTCGCCTTCAAGGCGAGCGGGGACGCCGCAGCGGCGGAGAACGCCTTCCGCATGGGGGCGAAGTACCAGACGAGCTTCTACGGGCAGCTGGCGGCGGAGGAGCTCGGCCTGCCGCCCGACACCGGGCTCGTCGGGGTGGGCGCGCCGCCCGACTGGCGGGGCGCCGACTTCATGCAGTCCTCGGTGGTGAAGGCGGCCTATTTCCTGCATCTCGCCAACGACGACCGGCGGGCCTCGCAGTTCTTCCGCCATGCCGCGGACGGCCAGCCGCCGGAGGTGCGCGCGGCGCTGGCGCAGATGGCGATCGACCTCGGGCGGCCGCAGATCGGCATCCGCATCTCGAAGGACGCGGCCGCGCAGGGGATCATCCTGGCCGACCAGTATTATCCGCTGCATGCGGTGGCCGAGGACGCCTGGCCGGTGCCGACAGAGTTCATGATGGCGATCGCGCGGCAGGAGTCGGAGCTCGACGCGCGGGCGGCCTCGAGCGTGGGGGCGCGCGGGCTGATGCAGCTGATGCCGGCGACGGCCAGGCACGAGGCGGACCGGGCCGGGGTGCCGTTCAGCCCGGCGCGGCTCGGGACCGACCCGCGCTACAACGCGCGGCTCGGGACCTCGTACCTCGCGGGCCTGCTCGACCGCTACCGGGGGTCGTACCTGCTGGCCACGGCCGCCTACAACGCCGGGCCGGGGCGGGTGGACGCCTGGCTGAAACAGAACGGCGATCCGCGCACCGGGGCGGTCGACAGCGTGGCGTGGATCGAGTCGATCCCCTACAGCGAGACCCGCAACTACGTGATGCGGGTGCTCGAGGCGCTGCACGTCTACCGGGCGCGGCTCCAGGGCGAGGCGGCGGCGGTGCGGATCGTGGCCGACATCAACTGACGCGTTCCGGTCGGTGTCAGCGCCGGCGGCCGAGGCGGGCCTGGCGGATCAGGGTGTAGAGGCCGGCGGCGATGATGAGGGCGCCGCCGGCGACGGTCCAGCGGTCGGGCCGCTCGTCGAAGACGAGGAGCCCCATGACGGCGACGAAGACGAGCTGGAAGTAGGCGAAGGGCTGGATGGTGCCGGCCTCGGCCACCTCGTAGGCCTTGATCAGCAGGAAGTGCCCGAGCACGCCGAAGGCGCAGAGCATCAGCATCCAGAACCAGTCCCAGGCGCCATGGATGGGCGTCCAGAAGAAGGGGCCGACCAGGGTGATCGCCACCGCGCCGGCGACGCCGGTGTAGAAGAGGCTCGTCTCGGCGCTGTCGGTGTCGGCGACGAGGCGGGTCATCAGCGCGTAGATGGCGAAGAGGAGGGCGCCGGCGAGCGGCACGAGGGCGGTGACGCTGATGACCTGGGCGCCGGGGCGCAGGATGACGAGGATGCCGACGAGGCCGACCGCGATGGCGGCGCCGCGCCGCCAGCCGACGTATTCGCCGAGCACGGGGCCGGCGAGGCCGGCGACGAGGAGGGGATAGACCGAGAAGACGGCGTGCGTGCCGATGAGGCCGAGCAGGACGAAGGAGAGGATGGTGACGCAGATCTCGACGGCGAGCAGGATGCCGCGGCCGATCTGCATCCCGAGGTGCGGCGTGCGGGCGACACGCCGGATCCCGCCCTTCTGCGCCTGGGCGAGGACGAGGACGAAGAGGGCGAAGAACCAGTAGCGGATCATCACCACGGTGATGACGTTGTAGTTTTCGGCGAGGTAGCGCGACATGCCGTCCTGGCAGGCGAAGGTCAGCGCGCTCGCGATCATCAGCGCGATGCCGAGGCGCGGGTCATCGCGCCGCGGGGCTGCCGCGGGAGGCTCGACCGGCTCGGGGGCGCCTGCGCTCAGAGCAGCCCCGCTTCCGCGAACAGCGTCCTGAGGTCGGCCTCGGGGCGGGCGCCGACGTGGGAGATGACCTCGCCGGCGGCGAGGCAGCCCATGCGGGCCGCCGTCAGCCGGTCGCGCCCGGAGGTGAGGCCGTGGAGGAAGCCGGCGGCGAAGAGGTCGCCGGCGCCGGTCACGTCGACCACCTCGACCCGGGTGGCCGGGGCGTGCACGCGCTCGCCGCCGCCGATGACGTGGGCGCCCTTCGGGCCGACGGTGCAGGCGGTGAGCGGCACCTCGGCCTCGGCGCGGGCCATCGCCGTCTCGAGGTCGGATGTGCGGTAGAGCGACATGAGCTCGTGCTCGTTGGCGACGAGGAGGTCGACGTCGGCGGCGATCATGCGCAGGAACTCGTCGCGGTGGCGCTCGACGCAGAAGGGGTCGGAGAGGGTGATCGCCACCTTGCCGCCGGCGCGTTTGGTGGCGCGGACCGCCGTCTCGAAGGCGGCGATCGAATCGGGGCCGTCGTAGCGGTAGCCCTCGAGGAAGATCCATTCGGCGGCGGCCATCTCGGCCGCGTCGATGTCCTCGGGGGCGAGGAACTCCGAGACGCCGAGGTAGGTCGACATCGACCGCTCGCCGTCGGGGCTGACCAGCACCATGCAGCGGCCGGTCTCGTGCCAGTGCGAGGGGGGCGCGGGCGGCGTCGCATAGCGGGCGCCCTGGGCGCGCAGGTCGTGGGCGAAGATCGAGCCGAGCTGGTCGTCCTTGACCTTGCCGACGTAGGCGGTGCGCGCGCCGAGGGCGGCGAGGCCGGCGATGGTGTTGGCGGCCGAGCCGCCGGAGACCTCGCGCGCCGGACCCATGCGGCCGTAGAGCTCCACCGCGCGCTCCTTGTCGATGAGGGTCATGATGCCCTTCTCGACACCGTTCGCGGCGAGGAACTCGTCCTCGACGTGGGAGATCACGTCGACGAGCGCGTTGCCGATGCCGACGACCTGGTAGGCCTTGGTCACAGATTCTTCTCCTCGAA
>NZ_CALLYO010000463.1 GCF_937858865.1 uncultured Amaricoccus sp.
TCCGGCCGTGCCGAGGGGGCGGCCGCGCCTCAGCGCACGGCCTTGATGCCCTCGAGGATCAGCGTCGTCGCCACGTCGGCATAGTCCTCGCGGGTGACGAGGCCGCCGTCGCGGAACCACATGTAGACCCAGTTCATCATCCCGAAGAGCGACATGGTCACCGGCATGAGGAGCGGCCGCTCGGGCTTGTCGAGCTCGGGGTGGATGCGGGCGATCACCCGCGAGAAGTGGCGCACGATCTGCCGCTCGACGGTGCGGATCTCGCCGCGCTGCTCGTCGGAGAGCGCCGAGGTGCCGACGAGCTGCACCTTGTGCGCGTCGTCGGCGCCGCGATAGCGGTCGAGCACCACGCGGACGAGGAGGCGGAGCTGCTCCTCGGGCGGCAGGGTGTCGTCCACCGCCGCCGCGACCGACGCCTCGAGGTTCACGAGGTGGGTGTGGATGATCGCGAAGATCAGCTCGTCCTTGCTGGGATAATAGTGGTAGAGCAGGGCCTTGGAGACCCCCGAATGGTTCGCGATCTGCGCCATCGAGGCCTTCTCCATGCCCTGCTCGGCGAATACCGTCGCGGCGCTCATCAGCAATCCGTGCTGCTTCTCCTCGAAGTCGCTCGCCCGCGTTCTTGCCATCTCACCTTCTCCGTTCCGGCCGCCGCAACGCCTTCGGGGGAGGGTCGTCGCCGACCCTCCCCGCGCTGAACTCCCGGCGGCTCTTTCTTCTCAAGTCATTCTTTCGGTCGATTGTCCACCACCCGCTTCGCCTTGCCCTCGGACCGCTGGACGCCGTCCGGATCGTGCACTTCGATCTTGGTCGAGATGCCCACCACGCTCTTGATGTGATGCGCGAGCTCCTTCGCCGACGCCGCCCGCGCCCCCTCGCCGGCCGCATTCGGGGCCGCCTCGACGTGGACGATCATGTCGTCCATGCGCCCCTTGCGCACCAGCTCGATCTGGAAGTGGGGCGCGAGGCCGGCGCACTTCAGGATCTGCTCCTCGACCTGGGTCGGGAAGACGTTGACGCCGCGCAGGATGATCATGTCGTCGGAGCGCCCGGTGACCTTCTCCATCCGCCGCATGCTGCGCGCCGTGCCCGGCAGCAGCCGGGTCAGGTCGCGGGTGCGGTAGCGGATCATCGGGATCCCCTCCTTGGTGAGGGTGGTGAAGACCAGCTCGCCCAGCTCCCCGTCCGGCAGCACCTCGCCGGTCTCCGGGTCGATGATCTCGGGGTAGAAATGGTCCTCCCAGATGTGCAGCCCGTCCTTGGTCTCGACGCACTCGCTGGCGACGCCCGGCCCCATGACCTCGGAGAGGCCGTAGATGTCGACCGCGTCCATGTCGAACGCCTGCTCGATCTCCTCGCGCATGGCGTTCGTCCAGGGCTCGGCCCCGAAGATGCCGATCTCGAGCGAGCACTCGCGCGGGTCGATGCCCTGGCGGCGGAACTCGTCGAGGATCGACAGCATGTAGGAGGGCGTCACCATGATGATGCGCGGCTTGAAGTCCTGCATCAGCGTGACCTGGCGCTCGGTCATGCCGCCGGAGATCGGAACCACGGTGCAGCCGAGACGCTCGGCGCCGTAGTGTGCGCCGAGGCCGCCGGTGAAGAGGCCGTAGCCGTAGGCGACGTGCACGAGGTCGCCGCGGTGCCCGCCGGCGGCGCGGATGGCGCGCGCGACGAGGTTGGCCCAGACGTCGATGTCGTGCTTGGTGTAGCCGACGATGATCGGCTTGCCGGTGGTGCCGGACGAGCCGTGGATGCGCACCAGCTCCTCGCGCGGCACGGCGAACATGCCGAAGGGATAGGTGTCGCGCAGGTCGGTCTTGGTGGTGAAGGGGAACTTCGCCAGATCCTTCAGGGACTTCAGGTCCTCGGGGTGCACCCCGGCCTCGTCGAACCGCTTGCGGTGGAAGGGCGCGTTCTCGTAGACATGCTTCAGCGTCCGCTTCAGCCGGTGGAACTGCAGCGCCTCGATCTCGTCGCGCGAAGCCGTCTCGATCGGGTCGAACACCTCGGTCCGACCGTGCCGCATCCGTTGCTTGCTCATCTCGCGTTCTCTCCCAAAAAAAATCCGTCGACCGCCGGTTCACTCCGGCAGGTGGGTTCCCTTGACCGTGCGCGAGTGGCCGCGGAACTCCGCCACCGGCTCGCCCCGGTCGTTGGTCACGTGCACGTCGTAGATGCCGTTGCGGCCGGCGCGGTAGAGCTCGCGCGCCGTGGCGGTCAGCCGGTCGCCCTTGCGGCCCGGCGCCATGTAGGTGATCGACACCTGATAGGCGACGGCGCGCTGGTTGTAGGTGTTGCAGGCGAAGGCGAAGGCCGAGTCGGCCACCGAGAAGATGAAGCCGCCGTGGGCGTTGCCGTGGCCGTTCAGCATGTCCTCGGTGATGCGCATGGAGAGCGTGGCCTCGCCGGGCGCGACGTGCTCGATCTGCATGCCGAGCCGCTGCGAGGTCCAGTCGGTCGACCACATCGCCTCGGCGCAGGCCTCGGCGAGCTGCTGCGGCGAAAGCGCCGCGGTGGGAAGGGTGGCGGTGGTCATTGCCCCTTGAACTCCGGCTGGCGCTTCTCGAGGAAGGCGGTGACGCCCTCGGCATAGTCGGCGGTCCGTCCGGCCTCGCGCTGCAGGTCGCGCTCGAGGTCGAGCTGGGCGTCGAGGGCGTTGGTCGCGGCGGCCTGGATCGCGCGCTTGGTGAGGCCGAGGCCGCGGGTCGGCCCGGCGGCGAGGCGGGTGGCGATGGCCCGTGCCTCGCCCGCGAGCGCGGCGTCGTCGACGGCCTTCCAGATCAGGCCCCAGTCCGCCGCGGTCTCGGCCATCAGCGGCTCGGCGAGGAGCGCCAGCGCCTTCGCCCGCGGCTCGCCGAGGATGCGGGCGAGCGACCAGCTGCCGCCGGCGTCAGGCACGAGGCCGATCTTCGCGAAGGCCTGGATGAACTTCGCCGAACGGGCCGCCAGCACGATGTCGCAGGCGAAGGCGATGTTGGCGCCGGCGCCGGCCGCGACGCCGTTCACCGCGCAGACCACCGGCTTCTCGATGGAGCGGATCAGCCGCAGCGTCGGGTTGTAGAAGGTCTCGATCGTCGTCCCGAGGTCGGGGGCGCCGCCGCCCTTGCGCGGGTCGCGGTCGCCGAGATCCTGGCCGGCGGAGAAGCCGCGCCCGGCGCCGGTGAGGAGGATGGCGCGCACCGAATCGTCGGAGGCGGCGCGCTCGAGGCCGGCGCGGAGCGCGCGGTGCATTTCCTCGTTGAAGGAGTTGAGCTTGTCGGGCCGGTTCAGCGTCAGCGTCAGCACGCCCGCGTCGAGCGAGACGAGCACTGTCTCCGACAAGTTGATAGTCTCGGTCATCCGGTTCTCCCTCCCGCTGCCGGGCCCTTGCGAGAGGGGTCCGCGGCTGTCGAAAAAAGTTGTTGCATAAACCGACCGGTCAGTCAATTATAAAAGCAACGAACATGAGGGGGAAGGCAAATGGCAAAGCTCTTCGACCGGCATCGCGCGCTGCTCGACCAGGCGGTCGCGGCGCTCGCCGAGCGTGGATTCTGGACGCCTTTCCCGGAAGTTCCAAGCGGCCGGATCTATGGGGAGACGGCGCGCGATGAGGGGCTCGCGGCCTACGAGTCGCGGCTCGGCCGGCCCTTCGCGCTCGAGGGGCATCCCGAATCGCACCGGGTCGGGGCGGAGGTGTCGCCCTGGGGCCCGGCGCTCGGCATCGGTTATCCGGCGGCCGACGCGGCCACGCTGGTCGCGGCCGCCGAATCGGCCGGGGCCGCCTGGGCTGCCGCCGCGCCCGAGACCTGGGTCGGGCTGCTCCTCGAGGCGCTGAAGCGGCTGAACGCCATGAGCTTCGAGATGGGCAACGCGGTGATGCACACCACCGGCCAGGCCTTCGCGATGGCCTTCCAGGCCGGCGGCCCGCACGCGCAGGACCGCGGGCTCGAGGCGGTGGCGACGGCCTGGGCCGAGATGTCGCGCGCGCCCGCCTCGGCCATCTGGGAGAAGCCGCAGGGCAAGGCGGCGCCGATCGTGATCGAGAAGCACTGGCGGATCGTGCCGCGCGGGGTGGCGCTGGTCATCGGCTGCCAGACCTTCCCGACCTGGAACAGCTACCCGGGGCTCTTCGCCAGCCTCGCCACCGGCAACGCGGTCATCGTGAAGCCGCATCCCGGCGCCATCCTGCCGCTGGCGCTGACCGTCGCCGTGCTGCGCGACCTCCTCGCCGAGGAGGGCTT
>NZ_CALLYO010000464.1 GCF_937858865.1 uncultured Amaricoccus sp.
CACCCCCAAACGAAGACCGGCCCGTCCGGTGCCGCCCCCGGACCCGCCGCGCCCGCCGGCGCGTAGGCGGCCGCCGCGTCTCGCCCCACCGTTAACCTTCCGCTGGCAAGCCGAAATTGCTGGCCCGATTCCAGCCGCTTTCCAGCCCACCCAAGCCACTGTTAACCCTGACGAAAACGGCCAGACGGTCGCTCGCGCCGGAATCCCCGCTTCCCTCCCTCTTCCCCCCGTGCTACCTCCCCGCCATGGCCGAGCCCCTGACCCTCTACCTCGCCGCCCCGCGCGGCTTCTGCGCCGGCGTCGACCGGGCGATCAAGATCGTCGAGATGGCGCTGGAGAAATGGGGCGCCCCGGTCTATGTCCGCCACGAGATCGTCCACAACCGCTACGTCGTCGACGGCCTCAAGGCCAAGGGCGCCGTCTTCGTCGAGGAGCTCTCCGACTGCCCGCCCGACCGCCCGGTGGTCTTCTCCGCCCACGGCGTCCCCAAGTCCGTCCCCGCCGAGGCCGAGGACCGCAACATCTTGTACGTCGACGCGACCTGTCCGCTCGTCTCCAAGGTCCACCGCGAGGCCGAGCGCCACTTCCGCAACGGCCTGCAGATGGTGATGATCGGCCACGCCGGCCACCCCGAGGTCATCGGCACCATGGGCCAGCTCCCCCCGGGCGCCGTTCTCCTCGTCGAGACCCCCGCGGATGTCGCCACCCTCGCCCCCGCCGACCCCGGCCGCCTCGCCTACATCACCCAGACCACCCTCTCTGTCGACGACACCGCCGAGGTCGTCGCCGCGCTGCGCGCCTGCTTCCCCGCGATCGTCGGCCCGCACAAGGAAGACATCTGCTACGCCACCACCAACCGCCAGGAAGCGGTGAAGGCGATGGCCTCCAAGGTCGACGCCCTCCTGGTGATCGGCGCGCCGAATTCGTCGAACTCCCAAAGGCTTGTCGAGGTCGGCCACCGCGCCGGCTGCGCCTACGCCCAGCTCGTCCAGCGCGCCGCCGAGATCGACTGGCGCGCGCTCGAGGGCGCCCGCGCCGTCGGCATCACCGCCGGCGCCTCCGCCCCGGAGGTGCTGGTCGAGGAGGTCGTCGCCGCCTTCCGCGCCCGCTACGAGGTGACCGAGAAGCTGGTCGAGACCGCGCAGGAGAACATCGAGTTCAAGGTCCCCCGCATCCTGCGCACCCTGGTCGCCTGAGCCCGCCTTGCCGGAGATCTTCGCCTACACCGACGGCGCCTGCTCGGGCAATCCCGGCCCCGGCGGCTGGGGCGTCGTGCTGCTCGCCCGCGACGGCGAGCACATCCTGCGCACCCGCGAGCTCAAGGGCGGCGAGGCGCAGACCACCAACAACCGCATGGAGCTGATGGCCGCCATCGCCGCGCTCGAGGCCCTCGACCGCCCGACGCGGCTCACCGTCGTCACCGACAGCGCCTACCTCCGCGACGGCGTGACCCGCTGGATCCACGGCTGGAAGACCAACGGCTGGATGACCGCCGCCCGGAAGCCCGTCCGCAACGACGACCTCTGGCGCCGCCTCGACGCCGCCGCCGCCCCCCAC
>NZ_CALLYO010000465.1 GCF_937858865.1 uncultured Amaricoccus sp.
CGGCGCTCGCCCGCGTCGAGGCGGGCGGGATCGACGCGGCGATCGTCGACATGATGCTCGGGCCCGAGAGCGGGGCGGCGCTCCTCGGCGAGCTCAGGCGGCGCGGGCACCGCATGCCGGTGCTGATCCTGAGCGCGCTGGCGCGGGTCGAGGACCGCGCCGAGGGCCTCGACGCCGGGGCGCAGGACTATATCGTCAAGCCCTTCCAGCTGAGCGAGCTGCTCGCGCGTCTCGAGGTGCAGCTCCGCCGCGCCGCGCCGCGGCAGGAGCCGCTGCGGATGGGCCGGCTCACCTACGACCCGGCGACGCGCACGGTCGGCGGCGGGCCGCGGCCGGTGCCGCTGACCGAGCGCGAGGGCGAGCTGCTCGCCTGGCTCGTCGCGCGCGGCGGCGCGCTGGCAACGCGCGGCGAGATCTTCGATGCCCTCTGGGCGCCGCACGGCGGGGCGACGGAGAATGTGGTCGACGTCTACGTCGGCTACCTGCGGCGCAAGCTCGACAACTTCAACGAATATGGTCTCGCCCTGCGCACGCTGCGCGGCCGCGGGTTCCAGCTTGTCACGAACGAGGAAGAATGACCCGCAACTGGATACTGCTGCTGCCTTTCCTGCTCCCGATACCTGCTGCGGCGGGCGCGCTGACCGACCTTCTCATGGCGCCGCACCTCTTCGAGGCGGAGCCGGCGGGGGTCGCGGTCGCCTATGCCGAGGAGCGTTCGGTTCCCGAGCGCGAGGGGATGACCGTGGCGGACGTGACGGCGGGAGAGCTGCGGCTCGAGGTCGTGCCGTCGGAAGAGGGGCACGAGCTGCGGCTGGTGCGCGAGGTGGGCGGGGCGGCGAAGCCGCTCGGGACCTTCGGGGTCGAGGCGGCCAATCCGGTGCTGCTCTACTTCCTCGAGACGACGGTCCGGGTGATGGCGGAGGCGACGGGCGGCAACCCCTACTACATCCGCAACCGGATCCGCGAGGCGCTGGCCGCCGCCGGCCTCGGGGAGCAGGAGGGCACGGTGCGGGAGGTCCTGCTCGCCCCCTTCGCCGCGGACGCCAACCGGGCGCGGATGGGGGTCTTCGGCGACCTCTCGATCCGGCTGCGCTTCGACCCGGAGGCGCCGGCGCGCATCCTCGAACTTTCGGCTGATACCCCCGGGGAGGATGGCCGCTATCATGAGAAGATGGTGCTGGTCGGGGAGAAATGACATGCGAGGAATGACATGCGGCAGGCGGTGACGATCCTCGCGCTCTCCCTCGCG
>NZ_CALLYO010000466.1 GCF_937858865.1 uncultured Amaricoccus sp.
TGGGTCTCCGGCGCAGTCTACCGGCCGCGTCTCGTCCGCCTCGAGGCGGCGCTCGCCACGCTCGAGGCCGGCCGCATCGGCCACGGCCTGACGCTGCACGGCTGCGTGCTGCGCACTCGCGGCGGGCGCATCGCCATCCGCCGCGAGCTCGCCCGCATGGCGCCGGCCGCCCCGCTCGCCACCCGCCGCTGGGACGGCCGCTGGCAGCTCGAGGGCACCCCGCCCGAGGGCGGCGGCCTCACGATCGGCGCCCTCGGCGCCGGCGGCCTCGCCCGCCTCCCCCAGCACCGCGCCGGCCCGGCCCGCGAGGCGCTGGCGGCGACCCCGGCCATCTGGCACCAGGGCAGGCTCCTCGCCGCGCCGCTGGCACGCCCGGAGGCGGGCTTCACCTTTCGGCGCGTCTCTGCCGTACCCCCGCCCTGGGACGGCGATAGTGCGTTGAATCCGCCCGGCCAGCCCTTATGTTAGTTCAAATGACCGGCCGGCGTCCGCACCGCCCGTTCCGGTTGCTCGAGGAGACATCCCATCGTGGGTAACACCAAGAACATCGCCTTCTGGATCATCCTCTTCCTGCTCATGGTGGCGCTGTTCAACGTCTTCTCGAACGGCTCGCGCACCTCGATGGGCCGCGAGATCAGCTATTCCGACTTCCTGAACCGGGTCGAGGCCGGCCAGGTCGCCGCCGTCCGCCTCGACGGCGAGCGCGTCTATGTCACCAGCGTCGACGGCGTCGCCTTCCAGACCGTGCAGCCGCGCAACACCGACGTGCTGCCCGACCTGCGCGAGCACGGCGTCGAGATCCAGGCCGCCCCGCAGGAGCAGTCGGGCCTCATGTCCGCCCTCGGCCTCTGGCTCCCGTTCCTCCTGCTGATCGGCGTCTGGATCTTCTTCATGAACCGGATGCAGGGCGGCGGCCGCGGCGGCGCCATGGGCTTCGGCAAGTCCAAGGCCAAGCTCCTGACCGAGAAGTCGGGCAAGGTGACGTTCAACGACGTGGCCGGCATCGACGAGGCCAAGGAGGAGCTCGAGGAGATCGTCGAGTTCCTGCGCGACCCGCAGAAGTTCTCCCGCCTCGGCGGCAAGATCCCCAAGGGCGCTCTCCTCGTCGGCCCCCCGGGCACCGGCAAGACGCTCCTCGCCCGCGCCATCGCCGGCGAGGCGGGGGTGCCCTTCTTCTCCATCTCGGGCTCGGACTTCGTCGAGATGTTCGTCGGCGTCGGCGCCAGCCGCGTCCGCGACATGTTCGAGCAGGCGAAGAAGAACGCCCCCTGCATCGTCTTCATCGACGAGATCGACGCCGTCGGCCGCCACCGCGGCGCCGGCTACGGCGGCGGCAACGACGAGCGCGAGCAGACCCTCAACCAGCTCCTCGTCGAGATGGACGGCTTCGAGGCCAACGAAGGCGTCATCCTCATCGCCGCCACCAACCGCCCCGACGTCCTCGACCCAGCCCTCCTCCGCCCCGGCCGCTTCGACCGCCAGGTGCAGGTGACGAACCCCGACATCAAGGGCCGCGAGAAGATCCTCGCCGTCCACGCCCGCCGGGTGCCGCTCTCGGCCGACGTCGACCTCCGGATCATCGCCCGCGGCTGCCCCGGCTTCTCCGGCGCCGACCTCGCCAACCTCGTCAACGAGGCGGCGCTGATGGCGGCCCGGACCGGCAAGCGGTTCGTGACCATGGAAGACTTCGAGAACGCCAAGGACAAGGTGATGATGGGCGCCGAGCGGCGCTCCATGGTGCTCTCCGACGAGGAGCGCAAGCTCACCGCCTACCACGAGGCCGGGCACGCCGTCGTCGGCCTCAACGTCCCGCAGCACGACCCGATTCACAAGGCGACGATCATCCCGCGTGGCCGGGCCCTCGGCCTCGTGCTGTCGCTGCCGGAGCGCGACCAGCTCTCGGTGACGATGACCAAGTACAAGTCGATGATCGCCATGGCGATGGGCGGCAAGGTTGCCGAGGAGATCGTCTTCGGCCCCGACAACGTAACCTCCGGCGCCGCCTCCGACATCCAGCAGGTCAGCCGCATCGCTCGCGCCATGGTGACGAAGTTCGGCATGTCCGAGAAGCTCGGCAACATCGACTATGCCGGCGAGCAGTTCACCTACCTCGGGCCGCAGTCCGGCGGGGTGAACGCCGGCCCCGATACCCACGAGCTGATCGACCAGGAGGTACGCAAGCTCGTCGACGAGGGCTACGCGACCGCCAAGCGCATCCTGACCGAGAAGCGCGAGGACCTCGACCGGCTGGCCAACGGCCTGCTCGAGTACGAGACGCTGACCGGCAAGGAGATCACCCGCGTCATCCACGGCCAGCCGCTCAACCGCGGCGCGGACGACGACGACAAGGAAGAGGAGAGCGCCGGCATCGTCGCCATCCCGAAGACCGGCAAGGCAGCACGCCCGGCCCGCGACGACGGCATGGAGCCCGAGCCCGCGGCCTGAGCCATGGCCGGCGAATCGGTGGAGCGGCCGCAGCATGTCATCGTCATGGGCGTCTCCGGCTGCGGCAAGAGCACGGTCGGCGCCATCCTCTCCACACGCCTCGGCTGGCCCTTCGAGGAGGGCGACCGCCACCATCTGCCGGCGAGCATCGCCAAGATGTCGGCCGGCATCCCGCTCGAGGACAGCGACCGCTGGCCCTGGCTCGAGACGCTCGCCGGCGTCCTCCGCAGCCACGAGGCCGAGGGGCGCTCCTCGCTCCTCGCCTGCTCCGCGCTGAAGCGCGCCTACCGCGACCTGCTGCGCACCGGCGCGCCGCGCGTGCGCTTCCTGCACCTGCATGGCGCGCGCGAAGTGCTGCAGGCGCGACTCGACACCCGCAAGGGGCATTTCTTCCCGCCGGACCTGCTCGCCTCGCAATACGCCACGCTAGAGCCGCTCGAGCCGGACGAGGACGGGATCGTGGTCGATGTCGCCCTCCCGCCCGAGGCGCAGGTCGAGGCCGCGCTGCGCTGGCTCGGCCGCGCCGCTGCGGAGCCCGCCTGACCGCGCCGCCTGGCGTTGCACCCGCCGCGGCCTGCCGCTAATCCGTCGCGCGAAACCGACCGGAGGCGTGCGCATGACCGCGGAGATCATCGACGGCAAGGCCTTCGCCGCCGGGCTGCGCGCACGCGTGGCCGCCGAGGCCGCCTCGCTCAAGGCCCGCCACGGCCTCGTCCCCGGCCTCGCCGCCGTCCTCGTCGGCGACGACCCGGCGAGCGAAGTCTACGTCCGCAACAAGGGCCGCTTCACCCGCGAGGCCGGGATGCACTCCGAGGAGCACCGCCTGCCGGCCACCGCCAGCGAGGCCGGGCTCCTCGCCCTCATCGACCGGCTGAACGGCGACCCGCGCATCAACGGCATCCTCGTCCAGCTCCCGCTGCCCGGCCATATCGACGAGGCGCGCGTGGTGAACGCCGTCGCGCCCGGGAAGGACGTCGACGGCTTCCACGTCGAGAACGTCGGCCGCCTCGCCACCGGCCAGGATGCCATCGTCCCCTGCACGCCGCTCGGCTGCCTCATGCTGCTGCGCGACCGGCTCGGCGACCTCGCCGGCCGCGAGGCCGTGGTCCTCGGCCGCTCGAACATCGTCGGCAAGCCGATGGCCCGGCTCCTGCTGCGCGAGAACTGCACCGTGACCGTCGCCCACTCGCGCACCCGCGATCCCGCCGCGGTCTGCGCCCGCGCCGACATCCTCGTCGCCGCCGTTGGCCGGCCCGGCCTCGTCACCGCCTCCTGGGTCAAGCCCGGCGCCACGGTGATCGACGTCGGCATCAACCGCGTCCCCGGCCCGGACGGCAGGCCCGCCATCACCGGCGACGTCGACTTCGCGAGCGCCGCACCGGTCGCCGGCGCCCTCACCCCGGTCCCGGGCGGCGTCGGCCCGATGACGATCGCCTGCCTCCTCGCCAACACGCTCGCCGCCTGCTGCCGCACGAACGGCCTGCCCGTGCCCTCCGGCCTCGGCCTCTAGCCCGCGCCGCCCGATCCTTGTTGCATTGCAGAAGGCCACGTTGACGCCGCGCCCCGGCCTATCCTATCACCGGGCGAGCCCCCGCACGGCACCGGGGCCGCAACGCCCCTCCGAACGGCGCGAAAGGACACCTCCCGTGAGCTTCACCCTGCCCCCGAGCCCGCCAGCCCGCCCGAACCGCTGCCAGCTCTTCGGCCCCGGCTCGCGGCCCGAGATCTTCCCCAAGATGGCCGCCTCCGCCGCCGACGTCATCAACCTCGACCTCGAGGACAGCGTGCCGCCCGCC
This sequence comes from uncultured Amaricoccus sp., assembly GCF_937858865.1. Lineage (GTDB taxonomy): Bacteria > Pseudomonadota > Alphaproteobacteria > Rhodobacterales > Rhodobacteraceae > Amaricoccus. The sequence continues at coordinate 4,242 of NZ_CALLYO010000466.1, forward strand.
GACAAGCCGGCCGCGCGGGCCAACATCATCAGGGCGATCGACGGGGTCGACTGGGGCGACAAGACGCTCTCGGTCCGCATCAACGGCCTCGACACCCCCTTCTGGTACCGCGACGTCGTCGACATCCTCGAACAGGCCGGCGAGCGGCTCGACCTCTTCATGATCCCGAAGGTCGGCACGCCCGCCGACCTCTACGCCGTCGACGCCCTCATCACCGCCGTCGAGGCGGCGAAGGGGCGCCGCAAGCGCGTCGGCCTCGAGATCATCATCGAGACCGCCCAGGGGTTCGCCAACGCGCGCGAGATCGCCGCCGGCTCGCCCCGCCTGCAGGCGATGAGCCTCGGTGCCGCCGACTTCGCCGCCTCGATGGGGATGCAGACGACCGGCATCGGCGGCACCCAGGACGGCTACTACATGCTGGCGCCGAAGGAGGCCGCGGAGCGGCCGCACCTCTACGGCGACCCCTGGCACGGAGTGACCGCCGCCATCGTCGCCGCCTGCCGCGCCAACGGCGTGCTGCCGGTCGACGGCCCCTTCGGCGACTTCTCCGACCCCGAGGGCTTCACCGCCCAGGCCCGCCGCGCCGCCACCATGGGCATGGTCGGCAAGTGGGCGATCCACCCGAACCAGGTGAAGCTCGCCAACGAGGTCTTCACCCCGCCCGAGGAGAGGGTCGCCGAGGCGCGCGAGATCCTCGCCGCGATGAAGGAGGCCGAGGCCAGGGGCCAGGGCGCGGTCACCTACAAGGGCCGGCTCATCGACATCGCCTCCGCCCGCCAGGCGCAGGTGATCGTCCGCATGGCCGAGCTCATCGCCGGCTGAGCGGGATGCGCTCCGAGCGTGGCGCGCTCACCCTCTCGGCGGTCGCCGCCACGCTCCTCGCCGCCGTCGGCATCGCGGCGGCGCTCGCCACCGGCTCGGGCGCCATCCTGCTCGACGCGCTCTTCAATCTCTGCTTCGCGATCACCGCGGCGCTGACCCTGCGCGTGGCGCGGCTGCTCGCCCGACCCGACGACGAGCGCTACCCGTTCGGCTATCTCTTCTTCGAGCCGCTCATCAACACCGCCAAGGGGCTGCTCATCCTCGGTGTCTCGGCCTTCGCGCTCGTCGACGCCGCCGTCGCGCTCGCCACCGGCGGACGCCCGGTCGCCTTCGGTCCCGCCGCCCTCTACGCCGCCGTCGCCACCCTCGCCTGCGCCGCTGTCGTCCTCGCGCTCCGCCGCGCCGCCCCGAGCCCCCTCGTCCGGGCCGACGTCGACACCTGGACCGTCAACGCGGTGGTCTCGGGCGGCGTTCTCCTCGGCTTCCTGCTCGCCGCCTGGCTCGTCCGTTCCGGCCACGCGGCGGCGGCGGCCTACGTCGACCCGGCCATGGTCGCCCTCGTCGTCCTCCTCTCGCTCGCCGTGCCGGTGCGCATGGCCTTCACCGGCCTTCTCGCCCTCCTCACCCGCGCGCCCGCCGCACCCGTCGTTGCTGCGATGGAGGCCGAGGTGCGGACCGCCCTCAGGCCCCTGCCCGTCTCCCGCCTCTGGGTACGCGCCATCCAGCCCGGTCGCACCAGCTACGTCGTCGTCCACGTCCTCGTGCCGCCGGACACCGAGCTCGACCTCGCCGCCGCAGACCGCCTGCGCGGCGCGGTCATCGCCGCCCTGACCGCCCGCCACGCGCCCGCCGTCGTCGACGTCGTCTTCACCGCGGTCGAGGCCCACGCCGCCCCCACGGCAGGCTACAGCTGACCCGCCGAAGCGCCGCGCCACCCGCCCGCGTACGTCACCCGCCCGCCCGCGGCGCCCGTCACCCCCTGCAAATGCTCCACCGTCTCCCCACCCGAACCGCCTCGACATCGGAAACCGCAGCCGCCACCCATCCCGCCCAAGGATTTCATACTGGCAAGCTTTCCTATCGAGCAGGCAGGGGCCCCGCCAACAGGCGGGGAGAACACTGACTCAAGCGGCCGAAAGGCCGCTTTCCGCTGGAGGGAGGCTGCAAAGGCAGCCGACCGCCAAGCGCCGCCAGAGCGGGGGCCTTCAGGCCCCCCCGAGGGTGGCGCTCCCCGGCCCATCCGGGCGGATTCACGAAGAATTAACCCGACGAATCCTTTTAAATTCAACTGCTTGCTTATAGTTTCGCGCGCGAAATCCGCCGTTTCGCACCCTGCTGTTGCATTCCCCCGGCCACCGCTCAATATAGCCGCGAGCCGCTGGAGCACCCGGATGCAGACCTATCTCGACTTCGAAAAGGGCCTCGCCGAGATCGAGGGCAAGGCCGAGGAGCTCCGGACCCTCGCCCGCAAGAACAGCGAGATGAACGTCGACGAGGAGGCCGCCGCCCTCGACCGCAAGGCCGCCGCCCTGCTCGAGGATCTCTACCGCTCCCTCGACCCCTGGCGGAAGACCCTGGTCGCGCGCCACTCCGAGCGGCCGCACTGCCAGGACTATGTCGAGGCCCTCTTCAGCGAATGGACCCCGCTCGCCGGCGACCGCAACTTCGCCGACGACCACGCCGTCATGGGCGGCCTCGCCCGCTTCGAGGGCCGCGCGGTGGTGGTGATCGGCCACGAGAAGGGCAACGACACCCGCTCGCGCATCGCCCGCAACTTCGGCATGGCCCGCCCGGAGGGCTACCGCAAGGCGATCCGCCTCATGGACCTCGCCGACCGCTTCGGCCTGCCGGTCATCACGCTGGTCGACACCCCCGGCGCCTACCCAGGCAAGGGCGCCGAGGAGCGCGGCCAGGCCGAGGCGATCGCCCGCTCGACGGAGAAATGCCTGCAGATCGGCGTCCCCCTCGTCTCGGTCATCATCGGCGAGGGCGGCTCTGGCGGCGCGGTCGCCTTCGCCACCGCCGACCGCATCGCCATGCTCGAGCATTCGATCTACTCGGTCATCTCCCCCGAGGGTTGCGCCTCGATCCTCTGGAAGGACGCCGAGAAGATGAAGGAGGCCGCCGAGGCGCTGCGCCTCACCGCCCAGGACCTCCTCGCCCTCGGCGTCATCGACCGCATCGTCCCCGAGCCCAGGGGCGGCGCCCAGCGCGACAAGCCCGCCGCCATCGCCCGCGTTGGCACCGCCCTGGCCGAGCTCCTCGCCGAGCTCGACGGCAAGAAACCCGCCGATCTCCGCAAGGCCCGCCGCCGCAAGTTCCTCGACATGGGGCAGAAGTCGCTCGTCGCCTAG
>NZ_CALLYO010000467.1 GCF_937858865.1 uncultured Amaricoccus sp.
CGTGCACGAACTCGCGGAAGTCGAGCGTGCGGTAGACGAGGAAGGTGACGAGGAGCGCGTAGACGACGGCGATGCAGGAACTCTCAGTCGCGGTGAAGATGCCCGAGCGCACCCCGCCGAAGATGATGCCGATGAGGAGCAGCCCCGGGATCGAGACGAGCAGCAGCTCGAAGGCGCGGCGGAAGCCGGGGAAGGGCTCGGTCGGATAGCCGCGGCGCACGGCGACGAACCAGGCGGTGACCGAGAGCGCGAGCGCGAGCAGCAGGCCGGGGATGATGCCGGCGGTGAAGAGGTCGGCGATGGAGATCTTTCCGCCGCCCGAGATCGAGTAGATGATCATGTTGTGCGACGGCGGCAGCAGGAGCGCGATGAGCGCCGCCATCGAGGTGACGTTGACGGCATAGTCGGCGCCGTAGCCCCTGGCCTTCATCTGCGGGATCATGATGCCGCCGACCGCCGCCGCCTCGGCGACGGCCGAGCCGGAGATGCCGCCGAAGAGCGTCGAGGCGGCGATGTTGACCTGGCCGAGCCCGCCGCGGACGTGGCCGATCAGCGAGCCGGCGAAGGCGACGATGCGCGCGGCGATGCCGCCGCGGACCATCAGGTCGCCGGCGAAGATGAAGAAGGGGATCGCCATCAGCGTGAAGACCGAGACGCCGGAGGCGAGTCGCTGGAAGACGACGAGCGGCGGCAGCCCGAGGTAGAGGACGGTCGCGAAGCTGGCGATGCCGAGGCAGAAGGCGATCGGCGTGCCGACGAGCATCAGGAGGGTGAAGACGCCGAAGAGGATGGTGAGGTCCATGGGCCGCTCCTAGTCGCTCGTCATGGCGATTTCCTCGACGTTCGGGTCGTGGTCGACCAGGACGCCGGCAGCCCTGAGCGCCAGCCGCTCGAGGGCGAAGAGGGTCATCAGCGCGCCGCCGGCCACGACCGGCATGTAGGTGAAGCCGCCGGGCAGGTGCAGCACCGGGATGATCGCGGTCCAGGTGTCGATGGTGAGCTGCAGCCCGTAGACCACCATGCCGACGCCGAAGACGACGACGGCGAGATCCGAGATGGCGCGCATCCAGGGGCCGGTGCTCTCGGGCAGGAAGTGGACGAGCACGTCGAAGCCCATGTGGAAGTTCTCCCGCACCCCGATGGCCGAGCCGAGGAAGATGAACCAGCTCATCACCAGGATCGAGGCCGGCTCGGTCCAGCTCGGGCTGGCGTGCAGCACGTAGCGGGCGAAGACCTGCCAGCTGACGAGGACGGTCATGGCGACCATGCCGATGGACGCGATCCACAGCGAGATCTGCGCGAGCGCGCCGAGGATGCGCGCGATGCCCTGCAGGCGTTGCTGCATCGGTCGTTTCCCCCTTGCGGAGCGGGGGCGGGCATGCCGCCCCCGCGGGCGGCTACTGGACGGCCTGGATGTCCTCGACGAGCTTCCTGAGCTCGGGCGTCGAGGCGTACTTCTCGTAGACCGGGCCCATGGCCGCGACGAAGGGCGCCTTGTCGATGTCGCGGACCACCTCGACGCCGGCGGCGAGCACCTTCTCCTCGGACTCCTTCTCGCGCGCCGCCCAGGCCTCGCGGTTGAAGGGGACGGACTCCTTGGCCGCCTGCCGGACGATCTCCTGCTCCTCGGCGGTGAGCTTGTCCCAGGAGGATTTCGCCATCACCAGCACCTCGGGGACCATCGTGTGCTCGTCGAGGGTATAGTATTTCGCCACCTCGAAGTGGCCGGAGGATTCGTAGGAGGGCCAGTTGTTCTCCGCCCCGTCGATCACGCCGGTCTCGATCGAGGAATAGACCTCGCCGTAGGGCATCGGCACGGCGTCGGCGCCGAGCGCCTTCACCATGTCGACGAAGACGTCGGACTGGATGACGCGGAACTTCAGGCCCTTGAGGTCCTCGATCGAGGTGATCGGCTTCGTCCGGTTGTAGAAGGAGCGGGCGCCCGGGTCGTAGTAGGCGAGCGCGACCAGGTCGTGCGCCGAGAAGGCGTCGAGGACCTGCTGGCCGATCTCGCCGTCGAGCACCTTGTGCATGTGGTCGGTCGAGCGGAAGAGGTAGGGCAGCGACATGATCGCCGTCTCGGGGATCAGCCCGTTGAAGGGGGCCATCGAGATGCGGTTGAGGTCGATCACGCCGAAGCGGGTCTGCTCGATCGTGTCCTTCTCCTCGCCGAGCTGGGCGGAGTGGAAGACCTCGACGCAGATGCGCCCGCCGGTCTTCTCCTCGAGGAGCCGGCCCATCTCCTTGACCGCCTCGACGGTCGGATAGCCGTCCGGGTGGGTGTCGGACGAGCGCAGCGTCACCTCGCAGGCCGAGGCGGCGCCGGCGAGCATCGTGCCGGCGAAGAGCGCGGCGAATACTCCTGTCAGCTTCATCTTCTCTTCTCTCCCTTTCGTTTTCAGAGCCGGTAGGCCTTCCTGGCGAGCCGGTAGGCGAGGTCGCGGGCGACCTCCGGTGCCTCGTCCTCGCCGAGCCGCCCCGTGGCGACCAGCGTGGCGAGCCAGGCGCAGTCGACCCGGCGCGCCATGTCGTGGCGGGCCGGGATCGAGCAGAAGGCGCGGGTGTCGTCGTTGAAGCCGACGGTGTTGTAGAAGCCCGCGGTCTCGGTGGTGAGCTCGCGGAAGCGGCGCATCCCCTCGGGGCTGTCGAAGAACCACCAGGGCGGGCCGAGGCGCAGCGCCGGATAGACGCCGGCGAGGGGCGCGAGCTCGCGCGAGAGCGTCGTCTCGTCGAGCATGAAGAGGATGACGGTGAGCTCGGGGCGCATGCCGACGGCGTCGAGGAGCGGCTTCAGCGCGCGCACGAAGTCGGTGCGGGTCGGGATGTCGAAGCCCTTGTCGCGGCCGTGCATGGCGAGGACCGAGTCCGAGTGGTTGCGCCAGGCGCCGGCGTGGATCTGCATGACGAGGCCGTCCTCGAGGCTCATGCGCGCCATCTCGGTCAGCATCTGGCCGCGGAAGGCGTCGGCCTCCCCGGGCGTGGCCTTGCCGGCGACGACGCGGCCGAAGAGGGCGGCGGCCTCGGCCTGGGGCAGGTCCTCGGTGCGGGCGGTGGGGTGGCCGTGGTCGGAGCTGGTCGCGCCGAGCTCGCGGAAGAAGGCGCGGCGCTGGCGGTGGGCCTCGAGATAGCCCGGCCAGTCCAGCGTGTCGCAGCCGGTGATCTCGCCGAGGCGGGCGATGTTGTCGCGGAAGCCGGGGAACTCGGGGTCGACGACCGAGTCGGGGCGGTAGGCGGGGAGCACGCGTCCCTTCCAGCCCGAGGCGCGGATCGCCCGGTGCCAGCGCAGGTCGTCGAGGGCGGCGTCGGTGGTGGAGATGGCCTCGATGCCGAAGCGCTCGTAGAGGGCGCGCGGCCGGTACTCGGGCTGCGCGAGGCGGTCGGCGATGAGGTCGTAGGAGTGGTCGGCCGTCTCGGCGGAGAGGCGGCGGTCGAGGCCGAAGACGGTCTCGAAGGTATGGTCGAGCCAGAGGCGGGAGGGGGTGCCGCGCAGCAGGTGGTAGTTCTCGGCGAAGCGGCGCCAGATGCGGCGGCCGTCGGTCTCGGTCGGCCCGCCGTCGGTGCGGGGGATGCCGAGGTCGGTCAGGGGGACGCCCTGCGAGCAGAGCATGCGGAAGACGTAGTGGTCGGGGACGACGAAGAGCTGCGCCGGGTCGGGGAAGGGCGCGTCCTCGGCGTACCAGCGCGGGTCGGTGTGGCCGTGCGGCGAGATGATCGGCAGGCCGCGCACCTCCGCGTGGAGCGCGCGCGCGAGGCCCCGGGCGGCGGGATCGGTCGGGAACAGGCGATCCGGGTCGAGGAGGGCCATGGGCCTCTTTCACTTTCCGATCCCCGATCTGATATGCTAGTATGCAATCGGAGTCAACGGAGAGGCGCGTGAACGAGGGCATGACCCGGATCCGCTTGGCCGGCTTCGAGCCGGCGCGCGCGCCTTCGGCGGCCGACCGGGTCTTCGAGGCGCTCTACCATCAGGTGGTCACGCTGGCCCTGCCGCCGGGGGCGCGGCTCTCCGAGGCCGAGGTGGCGCGCGCCGCCGGCGTCTCGCGCCAGCCGGTGCGCGACGCCTTCTTCCGCCTGTCGCAGCTCGGCTTCCTGACCATCCGCCCGCAGCGGTCGACGGAGGTGAGCGTCGTCTCCGAGCAGGCGGTGCAGCAGGCGCGCTTCGTGCGCACCGCGCTCGAGGTCGAGACGGTCAGGCTGGCGGCGGAGCGGTTCGGGCCGGCGGAGATCGGCGAGCTCGAGGCGGTGCTCGACGAGCAGGCGGCGGCGATCGCGGCGGACGACCGCGAAGGGTTCCACGGGCTCGACGACGAGTTCCACCGCCGGATCTGCGCGCTCGTCGGCCACGACTACGCCTGGGCGCTGATCCGCGAGCAGAAGGCGCATATGGACAGGGTGCGCTTCATGAGTCTCGGCTTCGGGGCGCAGGCGGCGCTCGACGACCATCGGGTGATCCTCGACGCGGTGCGCGCGGGGGATGTTCCGGCAGCGGTCGCCGCGATGCGCACCCACCTGTCGCGGATCGAGGAGCATCTTCCGCGGATCAGGGCCGAGCACGGCGAGCTCTTCGCGCCGGCGAGCAGGGGAGACGGCTGATGGAGCTACCGGTCAACCGGTTCAAGCGGGCGCTGGCGGAGGGGCGGCCGCAGATCGGCGTCTGGTGCACGCTGCCGGGCGGGTCGGTGGCCGAGCTCCTCGCCGGGGCGGGCTTCGACTGGCTGCTCTTCGACACCGAGCATTCGCCGTCCGACCCGATCGCCGTGCTGGAGCAGCTGCAGGCCGCGGCGCCCTACGGCACGGCGAGCGTGGTGCGGGCGGCCTGGAACGACACCGTCCTCGTCAAGCGCATCCTCGACGTGGGCGCGCAGTCGCTGCTCCTGCCCTACGTGCAGAACGCCGCCGAGGCCGAGGCGGCGGTGCGGGCGGTCCGCTACCCGCCGCGGGGCGTGCGCGGGGTGAGCACGGTCAGCCGGGCCACGCGCTACGGGCGGGTTGCCGGCTATCTGGCGAAGGCCGAGGCCGAGCTCTGCCTGCTGGTGCAGGCCGAGACGGCCGAGGCGCTGGGCGCGATCGAGGCGATCGCGGCGGTGGACGGCATCGACGGCATCTTCATCGGTCCCTCGGATCTGGCGGCGAGCATGGGGCATCCGGGGCAGCCCGGTCACCCCGCGGTGATGGCGGCGGTGGAGGAGGCGATCGTCCGCATCGTGCGGGCGGGTCGGCCGGCCGGCATCCTGACGCTCGACCGGGCGTTCGCCTGGCGGTGCCTCGAGCTCGGCGCCAGCTTCGTCGCGGTCGATGTCGACGCGGCGCTGCTCGCCCGCGGGATGGACGAGCTGGCGCGGGAGTTCGGGGCGCGCGGCGGCGGCGGCGGCGGGGCGGGATGAGCCGGCTTGCAGGGCGCGCGCGGCGGCGGCTAGGCTCGCGGCGAGGAACCGAACGGCGGTGGCGATGACTGCACCTTTCCCCGTGGCGCTGGTCGGCGTCGGCAAGATCGCGCGCGACCAGCACATTCCCGCCATCGCCGCCGACCCGGACTTCGAGCTGGTCTCCGCCGTCTCGCGGCACGCGACGGTCGAGGGGGTGGCGAACTATCCCGACCTCGGCCGCTTTCTCGCCGAGGGGCCGCCCGCGGCGGTCGTCCTCTGCGTGCCGCCGGCGGCGCGCACGCCGCTCGCGCTCGAGGCGCTGGCGGCGGGGCGCGACGTCATGCTGGAGAAGCCGCCGGCGGCGACGTTCGGCGAGGTGGAGCGGATGGTGGCGGCCGCGCGGGCGCGGGGGTGCGTCCTCTTCGCGACCTGGCACTCGCGCTTCGCGCCGGCGGTGGCCGGGGCGAGGGCCTGGCTGGCCGAGCGCGTCCCGCGCGAGGTGCGGATCGTCTGGAAGGAGGACGTGCGGCGCTGGCATCCGGGGCAGGCCTGGATCTGGCAGGCCGGGGGCTTCGGCGTCTTCGATCCGGGGATCAACGCGCTCTCGGTGCTGACCGAAATCCTGCCCGGGCCCTTCGCGGTCGACGCGGCGCGCCTCACGGTGCCGGAGAACTGCGCGACGCCGATCGCGGCCGAGCTCGCGATGACCGGCGCGGAGGGCTATCCGGTGCGGGTCGAGCTCGACTGGCGCCAGGAGGGGCCGCAGACCTGGGACATCGCGGTCGAGACCGACCGGGGGCGGCTCGATCTCTCGCTCGGCGGCGCGGCGATGGCGGTGGACGGGCGCGAGGTCGCCCGCGCGCCCGAACGGGAGTATCCGCTCATCTATCGCCGCTTCGCCGAGCTGCTGCGCAACCGCCGCAGCGAGGTGGACGCGAGCCCGCTGCGCATCGTCGCCGACGCCTTCCTTGTGGGGGAGCGCGAGGCGACCGGGCCCTTCGTCGAGGAGCGAGCATGACCCCGCGACCCTATTCCGGCATCTGGCCGGTGGCGCCGACGCCCTTCACCGAGGAGGGGGCGCTCGATCCCGAGGGGATGCGGCGGGTCATCGACTGCATGATCGACCAGGGGGTCGACGGCATCTGCATCCTCGCCAACTTCTCCGAGCAGTTCCTGCTCTCGGACGAGGAGCGCCGGGTGCTGACGCGGCTCTGCCTCGAGCATGCCGCCGGGCGGGTGCCGGTCATCGTGACCATCTCGCACTTCGCCACCGCCGTCGCCGCGGCGCGGGCGCGCGAGGCGGCGGAGCTCGGGGCGGCGATGGTGATGATGATGGCGCCCTACCACGGGGCGCTGCTGCGCGCCGACGAGGAGGGGACGTTCGAGCATTTCGCCCGGGTGGGCGAGGCGGGGGGCCTGCCGATCATGGTGCAGGACGCGCCGATCTCGGGGGTGGCGCTGCCGGTGCCCTTCCTGGCGCGGATGGCGCGGGAGATCGAGCAAGTGCGGCTCTTCAAGATCGAGACGCCGCAGGCGGCGGCGAAGATCCGCGCGCTGATCGAGGCGGGGGGCGCGGCGATCGAGGGGCCGTTCGACGGCGAGGAGGCGATCACGCTGCTGGCCGACCTCGACGCCGGGGCGACCGGGAGCATGACCTCGGCGACGCTGCCCGACCTGATCGGGCCGGCGATCGCCGCCTATCTCGCCGGCCGGCGGGACGAGGCGAAGGCGATCTACGCGCGGCTGCTGCCGCTCATCAACTTCGAGAACCGCCAGTGCGGCTGGCGGTCGTGCAAGGTGGTGATGAAGGAGGGGGGCGTGATCCGCTCGGACGCGGTCCGCCACCCGACCCGGCCGCTGCATCCCGAGACGCGCGCGCAGCTGCTCGAGCTCGCCCGCGAGGTCGAGCCGCTGGCGCTGCGCTGGGGGCTGTAGGTGTGCGTCCGCACGGTGCGGGATTCCGGCAAATATTTGAAGTAGAAAGATAAACCTGCCGGCGCTAACCACTCTTCCACACTACACGACTCCCCGGCTTTTCAGGGTTTTCGGGGTGAGGTTGCGC
>NZ_CALLYO010000468.1 GCF_937858865.1 uncultured Amaricoccus sp.
GAGATGGCAGAATATTGCGCCGCCCGGTGGCTGGTTTTTCCTCCGCCGTTGACACGTGTAGTGTGCACGGTGAGTACACACCCCGCTGGAATGACTGCGTCGTCGCGCCGGAGCGGCTCGAGCGCTTCCGCTTGCTGCTCGATGTCGCTTTGACGAGGCGACGGTCAAGCAGGTGGCGCAGGAGCTCATCGACGCCTGCGGACCGTCAGCCGGCCTCCGGATCGGGCAGCTCGCCCGGTCCACGAGCCTCAACGATGTCGAACGCTCCCGCCTGATGGCGATCGCGGATGAGATTGCCCTCCGCCAAGGATACTCGTGGTACTTCCAGGAAGACGAGGGAGCCTAATGCTCCAGTCAAGCGGCGAGTTTGGTGTTTTCCCGGTACGGTTGTCTGGTGCTGAGGATGGCCCAGAGGACGTTCACGCGTCGTCTGGCCAGGGCGATGACGGCCTGGTTGTGGCGTTTCCCCTCGGCGCGCTTGCGATCGTAGAAGGCGCGGCTTTCAGGATGGGAGAGCGCGACGAAGGCGGACTGGAAGAAGACGCGCTTCAGTCCGCGGTCGCCGCCGGTGGAACGTCGGATCGCGCGGGACTTTCCGGACTGGCGCAGGACGGGCGTGAGTCCGGACGCGGCGGCGAGGGCGTCGGCGCTCTGGAAACGGGCGCGGTTTCCCGCGCAGGCGATGAACTCGGCCGTCAGCACGACCCCCATCCCCGGCAGGCTCTGGATGAGGGCCGCGTCAGGGTGGCGCGCGAGCAGAGCCTCGAGGTCGGCATCGAGGCGGGCACGCGCCTCGCGGGCACGCAATGCCTCGGCGGCGAGCTCCTTGACCAGCCGGGCGCGAGTCTCGGCGCCGGGGACGTCGGTCCTCTGGGCGCGGGCGAGATCGACCGCGTCGCGGGCCAGGGCGTCGACGCCGCGCAGGTTCTTCGCGGCCCTGGCGAGCTGGCGGGCCATCCGCGCGGGGTTCGCGCGCCGCAGCTCGTGAGGCGCGGCGAAGAGGCTGAGGAAGACGAGGCCCGCCTTGGTGGTGACGTCGACGCGCCGCTCCAGCGCGGGGAACAGCGAGGAGAGCACGTCGCGCAGACGTGCCAGGCGGCGCGTCTGGTCGACGACGATCTCGCGGCGCCGGCCGACGAGCAGGCGGATGTCCACGTCGATCTCGGCCTCGATCTCCACGGCGCGCAGGTCGGACCGGGTGCGCGCCAACTCGGCGATGGTGGCCGCGTCGCGCGGGTCGGACTTGTTCTCGCCGCCGCGCATGCCCTGGCGGGCGCGGTTGACCGCGAGGCCGGGGGCGTGGACCACGGCGAGGCCGGCGTCGGCCAGCATGGCGCACAGAAGCGTCGCCGAGCCGCCGAGCAGATCGAGCGCGACGGTGACGCGTCCCGCTTCCAACGCGGCGATCTCGGCGAGCAGCCCCGCGATCCCCTCCGGGTCGTTCGTGACCGCGCGGCTGAACAGCGCCCGCGCGTCGCGATCGACCGCGCAGGCCCAGTGCGCCTCCTTGGCGGCATCCACGCCAATGAAAACCTCCATGCGCGCCTCCGACGCATTCCGTTCCTGGGGACATAGGGCGTTGTCCGCGTGACTCGGCGGCCTGCGAAGGCTATCTAATTCAATGTCTTCGCAAGCGGCGCCGAGTCTTGCCTCGAAGGCTGATCCGTAGGAATTCCTACGGAGGAGTCGAAAAGGCCAATCTCCGATCAGCTCTCGACCTTGACGATGACCGCCTGAACCACTATGCAAATAGCGTATATGTTATGCGGCTAAGCGAAGAAGATGTCACGATCGAGATCGTCTACGACGCATCGGAGGGGGAGGTCGTCACGGCGCGCATCGCGATCCCCGGAGGCTCCATCGAGCTTATGGGAGAGATCGCCGAAAGCGGCCGCAGTCTCCTGGTGACCGGGGTCCATGTCGCGGTGCGAGGGCCGGCAGGACTGCTGACGAAGGCGACGATCGAGACCATCGCGCGACGGGTGATGAAGGAGATGGACTATGACGAGATCGTCGTTGAGGGAGCGGCTCGAACGACTGGGGCCCGTCCGGGACATCGACCGCGTCGGTTCCGGTTCCGCTGAGGACTTCGTGCTTTCGGCAGCAGGAGGGCTCGATCGGATCGACGTTATCTCTGCAGCCAAGGCGCTGGCCCGTCGGGGCGTTTCGCTGCTCAAGGCCAAGCGTGCGGTCGAAGCGATTCTGGAGACCGCGCGGAGCTACATTCATCTTCCGACGGTCGAGGACGTCGGAGCGCTCGCAGCCGAACTCGCCGAGGCTGGGGTGACGGCATCGCTCAGGTCGACGCCGAAGACCGTCAGCGTGGTTGCCATCCGCAGGTCTCTCGACCTCACCCAGGAGCAGTTCGCCCTTCGCTTCGGCTTCGAGCTCGATACCCTGCAGCGATGGGAGTCTGGCCGGAGCGCACCGGACAAGGCCGCGAGATCCTATCTCACTCTGATTCAAAGGGAACCAGAGACGATCCAGCGGATCGCCGATCTGGCATAGACACCCCAGCGACCGACTTGCCATATGTCCCGAGGAACGGAATGCGTCGGCGCGCCTCCCTGTCGTGACCCTCCATCGGCATCCCGCCTGCGCCGTCCTCGCCCTACACAGCGATGATCCGCGGAGCCTAATCAGCGGTCGAAGCGGGTTCGGGACCGGGCGGGTCTGCCTCGAGAGCCATCAAAAGCGGCGGCCAGCATGACACCCATACCCGGTCCTCTGCCGAGACGGAGTATCCCTCACTCAGGGCACCCTGCAAAGGCAGGCGTCGAAACGCGTCACCAAGGTAGGGCATCATGAGGCTGGCAATCCTGGCGGTTGCCGCCCTCCTGATCTCCGCGCCGGCGCACGCCGCGGCCGACGTTATCATAGGCATCCCGGGGGGTCGTCGACGGCGACGGGCTCGTCATTGGACCAGTCCGCATTCGGCTTCATGGGATCGGTGCACCCGAGAATGGTCAGCGTGGCGCCGAGCGAGGCGGAGGCACCTGGCAGTGCGACGAAGCGGCCCGCGGCTCATGGACGAAGGTGATCCTCCACGATGGCAGGCGAAGGTTTCGCCGCGAACTCACGAGGGGTCTAAGGCTCGTCACGATCCCGCCCCCCGTATGGTCGGAACAGGCGAGGTGAAGTGTCCTTCACCCCAAGAATGTCTCTGGTTTTCTTGTCGTCGATTTTCGCGAGAGCCCGGGCCTTGATCCGCGCATCGAGGCCTCTTTTTCGCGCCGGTGCCGACGCGTCCCAATTGCTGCGAACCTCGGTTGGTCGCGCCGGCGGCTGCTTCTTGGCTACAGGCGCTCCTGATCGGAAGGAAGTCCGAGGAACGAACTCGTCCTCCTCCGGCCGGGGTGCCACCTGCGGCTGGAAGTCGTCGAGCTCAGCACGACACTGACCGTGCTGGCCAGCCAGAACGTTCGATACCTTGAACGAACCCTGGGCACGACGCGCCGCGATTCTCTTGGGTGCTCCTACCCCGTGTCTTGTGGCATGCTCGAGGGCGGCGCGCATAACGTCGGCCATCTCCTCCCCCTCCCGGAAAGTCGGCGCATCCGCAAACATGCTGTCGATGACCTGCCGTGGAATCCGAGCATGCGCTATCAGACCAAAGTCGCCTGCGCGATCGTCTTGTCCGATCGGCGCTTCCATCCGATACGCATCGATGTTCTGCTCGTTGCCATCGATACCATGCCAATCAATCCGAACATATCGCTGCCCCGACTCGTCGACCTCGATATCCGCACCAAGAAGCGCGCCGCGAAAGATCGCGTCCATCCTGCTACGCTCGCCCTTGGTCAGTCTGGTCGCAGAAGGCTTGAATTTCATTCTTCGCGTGGCGAGCGCGGCCTCCGTCATTACCTCTTGCAGGCTGCGTCGTCCTCGATTCTTCGCAATCTCGCGAAACAGGCGCTCTGTTCTACGCTGTATCATTTAGACCGCCGCTTTCTGAACCTATGTTCTTGGAAATTGCGCTACATCGCAAAACTCGCAGAGAAGGTGATAAGAAATGCTGACTGGACTTCCGGAACCAGAGGAAATCGGCAAGCTGCTCGATGAGGCGGCTCAGGCGGCGTACGAGGAGAGCATCGAGCTCTTCGACAATCACGTCGCGAGATTGCGCGCAGCCGCCGATTGGCTTCCGGAAGATGTCGATCAGGTTCGCGAGCGTCTGATTTCAGACGAGATCGGCCTGATCGAGGCGGTCTGGCTGATCGAGCCGCCCGAGGAACGCGGCGACTACTGGGATTTCCAGGAAGACTTCCTGGAGCGCTGGGCCGATGCGCTTGAGGCGGTGCAAGCTGCGGAGGTGTCCGAGCACGCGTCGGCCACCTACCGCCTGGATCAAGGCTACCGATCGGAACGGCGAGCGCTGGTTCTGTGACGAGCAGCAGGCTCTGGAAGCCGGCTGGCGGACAGCCGGCTTGCGCTGAGCCAAGCCACCGTTCCCACCGCAGCCTCCTCGTCGGGGACGTCCCGGCGTCACGCACCCGGAGGCTGTCGTCGCGGATCCACGTGTTCTGATGCAGGCGGACCGGGTGGCGGGAGCGACCGGCGGCGCAACCCTCGATGCCGGCGACGCCAGCGGGTAGAGGATCGGCATGTCGGCCGCCCGCCCTGCCGACCAGGAACCTCGCACCGGCCGACGGCGCCAAAGGCCCAGAGGTTCGGCGCCAAGCGCAACGCCTCGCCGAGTTTGCGGCAGCTCTGGCAAGCGCGACGCGAAAGGATCTCCGCGAGGCGAGGCACCAAGGCGCCGCGGAACACCTTGTTGGCGATCTCGCCGTGGCCATGGTCATCGGCCCCATCCGCATCCGCTTGCAAGAGGGACCGCCGAGCCCCCGCGTCACAGCTCGAGCGTCCGCCCGAGCCCATACTGAGCCCGTCGCTCGCTGGCGACCCCCTGACGCCGGGCAACGGCGCTGGTCGCGACGAGGTCGGTCTCGTACTTCGCCGCGATCCTGGTACTGGTCTGGTGGCAGGCGGTCATGGCCATGTCGCGGCCGGCGATGCCGATCATCGAGGACAGCCCGCTGTGGAGCATCGTCCGCGTCGTGGTGAAGCTGTTGCCCGTCAGCGCCTTGAAGATCCGCGGCACGTAGCTCGGCGCCGCCGGCGTGCCGTCGTCCAGGACGAACAGGGGCCGCTGCGCATCGAGCGCCTGCTTCCGAAGCTGCGCGAGGTACCGCGAGGGCCTGTCGCCCAGCAGGACCGCGTCGATGAACCGCCCATGCTGCGGCGCGAGCGTCATCACGAAGGGATCGGGGTTGAACGACAGGGTCTTCTGGATCTCGGTGTCGACCACCCAGGCTTCGGCTCGCCAGAACAGCGTCTCGCCGAAGACGAGGCCGGCCGACGCATTCCGCAGCGGCGCCACGGTGTAGAGGCCGAGGATGCAGGCGCCATTCCGCATCCGGTGACGTTTCTTGGCTGTGGCGGCGACCTCGGCCTTCTCCAGCAGGTCGTCGGCCTGGTCGAGGAGCGAGAGGGTGGTATTCCCGGTCCGCGCCAGCGCCGCATGCTTCAGGGCCTTCTGCCTGCGCTCCCGCGACTCGAGGATCGCGAGGTCGTCCGCCAGCATCCGGCAGATCGCGACGGGCGCTCCGATGTAGCGCGCAAAGCGGCCGATCTCCTCGATCGAGGCGCGTACCGTCGCCCAGCGCAGGCCATTCTTCCCCGCCGCGCTCCGGGCGGTCACGTCCTCCTGGTAGCGGCACACGCTCTCCTCGGACAGCTCGACCGGCAGGCCGGCCCGCTGCGCCGACCAGGCGAACTGGCAGAGCTTCTCGCGCAGCCGCTTCGTGATCTCCGGCGAGACCACGACGTCGTTCCCCGGGATCCCGCGCGCCATCCTGCGTAGGGCGGTCTGCATGTCCGCGGGAAGCTCCCATGGATGGACCGAGAGGGACCGCGGCACAGGCGCGCGCCGAGACGGCGGCGCGATGGGGTCCCAGTCGTAGGAGATGGGACGGTCCGGAAGGGTCTCGCGTTCGGATGCGCCCGCCTGCGTCGTTGCCTTGCCGCGAGGCAGCGATGCATCAGCCTCGGCGACACGCGGAACGAAGGCGGGGATGCAGACGGCCATCGCCGTCGAGAGGAGCGCGATCCGCTCGGTCGGCTCGTCCCCGTCCGACGATGCCCAGACGGCGACGTCGGCAGGCTGCGGATCGGCGAGGCCATGTTCGGCGATGAAGCCGAAGAAGCTGTCGGCCGCCCGGAGCGCCGGGTCCGGCAGGGCCGCGAGGCCCGGCAGGTGCAGAAACGGTCCCCAGTGCCGCTGGGCGAGGAGCTCGAGCCGGGTCATGCCGCGAGCTTTCGGGCGAGGCCGCGGCCGGCACGGTATGTCGCGCGGCGCGCGGCGATCGTGTCCTGCATCTTGCTGAGCACCGCATCCCGCTTCAGGAACGCGTAGTACTTCCGCACCGTTTCCGGCTGATCGCCGAGGAAGACAGCGAGATCCTCGATGCAGTTCGGGTCCTCGTTGATCTGGATCGAGCAGAGCCCGTGCCGAAAGTTGTGCGAGGTGAGGCTGAGATCGATGTCGATCGAGCAGCTCAGAAGCCAGTTGCTGAAGGTCTTGTCATTGAGGTGGGGCGCGTCGGACTCCACGCTCGGAAAGACCGCGCTGCTCGCGCGGGCGCGCGGGAAGAGCGGCCGGATCCGTGTGAAGTAGAACTTCAGGACCTGCAGGGCGACATCGTCGGGGCCGCGCTTCTCGATGATGATCGGCGGCATCTCCTCGCCGCGCTCGGTCAGCGCCGCGCCGTTTTTCAGCATCTCGTTGGGGATGACGATGCGATAGTGCGGCTGATCCCCGGACGCATGGTCGAAGAAGGTCTGCTTCGGCCCGGAGCGTGTGAGCGACAGGGTATTGTCTTCGCGGAGCGGCGCGCCCTCGAGCTCGATCGCCGCGAAGGCGGCGCAGGTTCCGAACCGCCGCGCCCGGCCGATGAGCTTCTTCGCGCGCCCGCGCTTCTTGGCCGACAGTCGGCGCATCGCATCGGGATCGTTCGCGAGCCGGACGAGGTCGAAGTCCTGGGCGGCCGCCTCGTCCAGCGTGGCCTTGGCGCGCTCGGCATAGAAGATGTGCTGGTTCTCGAACGTCTCGGTCTTCCGCGGGTCGTTGATCAGGGCGAGGCACCAGGTCTGGTTCTTGGCGGACATCTTCTTTCGCGCCGCCTTTCCCTGCTTGAGGACGGGATGGTTCTTCAGCGTCGCCTTGAGGCGCTGGGCCGGCCCACGCTGGCCGTTCCTCAGCAGGGTGAGGCGAATGACGTCGAAGTATTGGAACATGGTGCCGGGTGCGAGACCGCCCGGGCGGGGTGACGCCGCGATCCAGCACGACAGGACGGCGATGATGTCCTCGGGCGTGAAGAGATCGGCCAGCGTGTTCGCCGCAGTCAGATCCCGCACCGTCCCGAGGACATCGATGTAGTTGCCGAGCGCCGCCGCGAAGATGCCGCGGGCCCCGTCGGAGTGCGGCTCCGCCAGCGCCTGACGCAGGACCTCCGACTCCACGTCCTCCGGATAGGTGGTCGTGGCCTCCTTCAACCAGATCTCGAGCTCCGCCCTGAGCTGCTCGGGCACGACGAACGGCCGGCGCCACTTGGCCTCGATGCGGCCGATCGGTCGTTCGGGGAGGACGGGCAGCAGCGTCGGAAACATCCGGAGGTCATCGAGCAGGCCCGCGCCTCGCTTGACGTTCTCCCATTCGTTCGCGCTGTTGGCCCGCTCCTTGAGGCCAACCACCCTCTCGTTGGTGAGGTCCGTCGACTGGAATCCGGCAGCGCGCGAGACATCCTTGATCCGCGCCAGTCCGCGGAGGCGTTCGCTGGAGACCAGCGCGGCCCCGGCGAGAGCGTCGGCGCGTCTCCCCAGCATCGCCCAGGTGTCGTCGTCGATCGCCTTGCGCGCGGTCCTTTCTGCAAAGGCGCCCGTCACATGCTCGATGAGCAGCCGCCCGCCCTTCTGGTACTGCTGGTAGGTCCCCTTCTTCCACTCCAGATCGCGCAGCAGCGTGGCGTTACACGCGTCGTACCTCGGGGCGTGCTCGAGCCAGGTCTTCAGGTCCGCCGTGACTTTGGAGAGGTCCGGACGCTCGTACCCGCGCCATTTCATCACGAGCAGCAGCTGCTTGGCATACTGCTGGAAGCTCGGATTCTCGTGGGTCTCCCCGATCTCGACCACGTCCAGCATCATCAGATCTTTACACACTCGGGCAGTCCTCTTAGCATCCGCTGGAACAGCGTTATCGGGAATATTGGTCGTTTTCGGGGGTGCAGTAACGATTATACGTTCTCTTCCAGGTGCCGGAAGGAAACGGACGAGAGTTATTTCCGTCGTTGTCGTGAGTTCTCGGCGTTAAGGCGCAGGATTTCGGCGAAAGCGTTATTGACGGCCTCCGGCGCCGGCTCGGAGGCAGGCTCGGCGGAGGCTTCGACCTCGGGACGCAGGGGCTCGACGGCCCGGAAGGTCGGCACCGCGTCGCCCCTGCGTGCCGCGCGGATCTGCGCCGGCAGCCAGCGGCGGGACCGGCTGGTCTTCTCCGGATCGCCGAGGTCGGCGATCGGCCCGGGGTATTCGAAGGTGCCCTCGCTCAGCTTGTTGCGCACCGTCGACGACCCCTTCCCGATCTGCGCGGCGACCCAGGTGATCGGCTGCAACTGTTCCATCAGCAGCGCAGCATCTTCGTCGTCCTGCGGCTCGACGCCCAGCACCTGGCGCCAGACGCTGCGGACCGGGAAGCATCCCTCGATCGGCATCAGATGGAATTGGCCGAGGAGGCGCGGGATCTCGTTGATGCCGACGTTCACGAGGTCGGCAAGCTCCTGCCGTGTCAGCAGGCCAGGGGTCTTGGGAACGATGGTCGTGACAGGCGTCGTCGGCATCGGATGGTCCTCCTCGCCGAGGACCTGGGTCCGTACGCCAACGCTCGGAAATCACGGCAACGCTGGTTCGCGGCCGGCGTCCATGTGGGGCCCGGAAGCCGATGGTGTCAATCGGCACGGAATCCTACCCCCCGATCGGCGTCGAACTTTGACCCCTC
>NZ_CALLYO010000469.1 GCF_937858865.1 uncultured Amaricoccus sp.
AGCGAGCGTTCGAACATCGCCTCGGTCTCGGTCGGGAAGCCGGCGATGATGTCGGCGCCGAGCACCACCTCGGGCCGCGCCGCCCGCACCTGGCGGCAGAAGGCGATGGCGTCGTCGCGCAGGTGCCGGCGCTTCATCCGCTTCAGGATCAGGTCGTCGCCGGCCTGCAGCGAGAGGTGCAGGTGCGGCATCAGCCGCGGCTCGGCCCCGATCGCCTCCATGAGCCGCGGATCGGCCTCGACCGAATCGATCGAGGAGAGGCGGAGGCGCGGCAGGTCGGGCACGGCGGCGAGGATCGCGGCGACGAGGTCGCCGAGCCGGGCGCCGCCCTCGAGGTCGGCGCCCCAGCTGGTGAGGTCGACCCCGGTCAGCACCACCTCGTTGAAGCCGCGGCCGACCAGGCGGCGGATCTGCTCGGTGACGGTGGCGATCGGCACGCTGCGCGAGTTCCCGCGCCCGTAGGGGATGATGCAGAAGGTGCAGCGGTGGTCGCAGCCGTTCTGCACCTGGACATAGGCGCGCGAGCGGGTGCCGAGCCCGTCGACGAGCGGCGCCGGGGCCTGGCGCTCCGCCATGATGTCGCCGACCGCGACCGGCCCCTCCGGCGCGCCGGCGGCGAGGCGCGTCCAGGCGTCGGGGCGGAGCTTCTCGGCGTTGCCGAGGACGAGGTCGACCTCGGGCATGGCGGCGAAGGTCGCGGGCTCGGTCTGCGCCGCGCAGCCGGTCACCACTACCCGCGCACCGGGGTTCGCCCGGGCGAGGCGGCGGATGCGCTGGCGGGCCTGGCGCACCGCCTCGCCGGTGACGGCGCAGCTGTTGACGACGACGAGGTCGCCCGCCCCCGCCGCGGCGGCGAGGCCCTTCATCGCCTCGGTCTCGTAGGCGTTGAGCCGGCAGCCGAAGGTCTCGAAGACGGGGGGCCTCGGCGGCTTGGGGGCGGTCACGCGATCGCCCCGAGGAAGTCGGGCGACAGGTGGCCCTCGAAGACCCGCGCGGTCGGGCCGGTCATCCAGACCCCGTCCTCGCGCCAGTCGATGCCGAGATCGCCGCCGTCGAGCCGCACCGTCACCTTGCGCCCGGTCAGCCCGCGGCGGGCGGTCACCACCACCGAGGCGCAGGCGCCCGAGCCGCAGGCGAGCGTGACCATGCCGCCGCGCTCCCAGACCCGCATGCGGATGGTCTCGCGGTCGATCACCTGGACGAACTCGACGTTGGTGCGCTCGGGGAAGAGCGGATGCTCCTCGATCGCCCGGCCGGTCGCCGCCACGTCGACAAGGCCGACGTCCTCGACGACGAAGACGCAGTGCGGGTTGCCCATGCCGGCGGCGCCGGGGCTGCCCTCGATCGGCAGGGGGTCGAGATCCATCTCGCGGGCGAGCGGCACCTGCCGCCAGTCGAGCTCGGGCGGTCCCATGTTCACCCGCACGAGCCCGCCGCCGGCCTCCTCGGCCCGGAGCACGCCCCTCCCGGTCCGGAGGTCGAGCGCCCGGGCGCCGGTCTCGTCCATGAGGAGCCGGGCGACGCAGCGGGTGGCGTTGCCGCAGGCATCGGCGAGGCTGCCGTCGGCGTTCCAGAAGTCGACCTCCGCCGCCACCCCCTCGCCCGCGCGCACCACGGCGAGCTGGTCGAAGCCGACGCCGCGGTTGCGGTCGCCGAGCGCGCGCGCGAGCGCCGGCGTCACCGGCGCACCGCCGGCGCGGGCGTCGATCACGACGAAGTCGTTGCCGAGCCCGTGCATCTTCAGGAACCTGAACGGCCGGGCTTGACGATCGGAGTGAGATTCGCCATCCATGCGCCGCTATATAGGCGAAGGCCCACGGCGCGGCCAAGATGCGCACGAGGGGCCGGAACCGGCTTGACCGTCGAGGAACCGGCGCTTAGGTGTCCTGCGCGCCTTGGGCCCGTAGCTCAGCGGTAGAGCAACTGACTTTTAATCAGTGGGTCACAGGTTCGATCCCTGTCGGGCTCACCAAGGCCGAAGGAATGCTGGCGAGCGGGCCCGTAGCTCAGTGGTAGAGCAGTTGACTCTTAATCAATTGGTCGAAGGTTCGAATCCTTCCGGGCTCACCAGCA
>NZ_CALLYO010000470.1 GCF_937858865.1 uncultured Amaricoccus sp.
CCTCGACGAGGAGCGCGGTGTTCTCGTCGATGCCGAAGCCGCGGCGGACGCCGGCGCGGGCCATGGCGACGACGAGGCGGCCGAGGCGGCCGCGCTTGATGAAGTGCTGGTCGACCATGCCGTGGGCGAAGAAGCCGAGGCCCGCGCCGAGGAGGAGGCCTTGCGTCTCCGGGTCGTCGGTGACGCCGTGGACCACGGCCTCGATCGAGGTGCCGCCGAGGATCATCGGGTCGGACATGATGGCGGCGCCGGCGCTCGAGCCGGCGACGAGGCCAGGCAGCGCCCGGATGGCGGCGAGGAGGGGGGTGCCGGCGAGGGAGGCGGTGATCTTCGCCTGGTCGCCGCCGGTGAAGTAGATGCTGCCGACGTCGGCGACGCGGGCGATGAGCGTGGGGTCGTGGGCGAGGCGGCGGGCATTGGCGGGGGTGAGGGGGATGACGTCGGCATCGAAGCCGTGGGTGCGGAACACGGCGAGCGTTTCCTGCCCTACGGCCTTGGGCTCGGCCGAGGCGGTGGGGAAGACGAGGATGCGGCCGCCGGAGAGGCGGTGCATCTCGCCGTAGATGGCGATGTTGCTGTCTTCGAGCCGCCCGCCGATGAGGGCGAGGCTGGCGGGCTGGTCGGCCATGGGCTGCCGTCAGCCGTTCGGCACGATGCGGACGCCGCGATCGTCGCTGAGGATGCGGTAGCCTTCGGGGACGTCGAAGCCGGCCGCCGCGACCAGGCGCTCGGGCGGGATGGGCTTCGGGGCCTCGGCGGGCTCGAAGTAGATGATCTGCTTCCAGGCGCGGGTGATGGCGTCGCAGAAGACGAGGACGAGGTCGTTGGGGCGGGCCATGCCGAGGGCGGTGTCGATGGAGGCGGTCTCGCTCTCGGGGAGGAGGATGGCCTCCTCGCGGACGCCCGCATCCATCAGGGCGGCCTTCATCAGCTTCGGCACCTCGTCGGGCGCCCGGCCGCGCGGGTTGTCGTCGGCGTGGCAGAGGTAGGTGTCGAAGTGGCCGGCGACGCGCCGCGCCACGGCGGTGATGTCCTCGTCGCGGCGGTCGCCGGGGACGGTGACGCAGACGAAGCGCTTGCCGAGGGGGGCGAGGCGCTCGACGAGGTCGACCATGGCGCCGACGGCGGCCTCGTTGTGGCCGTAGTCGAGGATCACCCGGAAGCCGTGCTCGTCGAAGATGTTCATCCGGCCGGGGGACTGGAAGAAGGTGTTGTCGAAGGTGCGGAGGCCGGTGCGGATCTGGTCGAGGGAGAGGCCGAGGGCGTAGGCCATGGCGGCGGTGAACATGGCGTTCTCGACGTTGTGCAGCGCCTTGCCCTCGACGGTGGCGGGGATGAGGTGGGTCCAGATCAGGGGCAGCTGGCTGCCGTGGTCGTAGATGACGATCTGGTCGCCGTTGAGGCCCTGCTCGAGGACGACGGCACGCTGGCCGAGCTTGATGTGCTCCCGGACGAGCGGGTGGTCGGGGTTGCGGGTGACGTAGCAGATGTGGGTCGCCTGGGTGTGGGCGGCCATCTTGAGGGTGTATTCGTTGTCGGCGTTGAGGACGGCGGTGTCCTTGGCGACCTCGACGACGAGGCGCTTCACCTCGGCGAGCTCGTCGAGCGAGTTGACGCCGCCGAGGCCGAGGTGGTCGGAGGTGACGTTGAGGACGGCGCCCACGTCGCAGAAGCGGTAGCCGAGGCCGGCGCGGACGATGCCGCCGCGGGCGGTCTCGATGACGGCCATGTCGACCATGGGGTCGCGGAGCACCATGGAGGCGGATTTGGGGCCGGTCATGTCGCCCTTCACCGTGACGTTGCCGTCGATGTAGACGGCGTCGGTCGAGGTCTGGCCGACGGTGTGGCCGGCCATCTTGAGGACGTGGGCCAGCATGCGGGCGGTGGTGGTCTTGCCGTTGGTGCCGGTCAGGGCGGCGATAGGGATGCGCGAGGGCGTGCCGGCGGGGAAGAGCATGTCCATGACGGCGCCGCCGACGTCGCGGCCCTTGCCCTCGGAGGGGGCGATGTGCATGCGCATGCCGGGGCCGGCGTTGATCTCGCAGATGGCGCCGCCGGTGTCGCGGTAGCTCTGGGTGATGTCGGTGGTCAGGAAGTCGACGCCGCCGATGTCGAGGCCGACGGCCTTGATGGCGCGCTCGGCCATCAGCTTGTTGTCGGGGTGGATGACGTCGGTCACGTCGATGGCGGTGCCGCCGGTGGAGAGGTTGGCGGTCTTGCGGAGGTAGACGGTCTCGCCCTCGGGGGGGACGGAGGCGTGGTCGTAGCCCTTCTCGGCGAGGAGGCGGTCGGCGGTCTCGTCGAGCTCGAGGCGGGTCAGCATGTTCTCGTGGCCGGCACCGCGGCGGGGATCCTTGTTCACCTCGGCGACGAGCTCGGCGATGGTGGAGCGGCCGTCGCCCGTGACGTGGCCGGGGACGCGGTGGGCGGCGGCGACGAGCTTGCCGTCGATGACGAGGAGGCGGTGGTCGTCGCCCTGGATCATGCTCTCGACCACGACGCCGGAGCCTTCGTCGATGGCCTTCTCGAAGGCGTCGGCGACCTCCTGGTCGGTCATCAGGTTGACCGAGACGCCGCGGCCGTGGTTGCCGTCGACGGGTTTTACCACCACCGGGAAGCCGATGGCGTTGGCGGCGTCGACGGCGTCCTCGGCGTCGCGGACGTGGTACTGTTTCGGGACCGGCAGGCCGAGGTCGGAGAGGAGGCGGGTGCAGAGCTCCTTGTCGGCGGCGATCTCGACGGCGGTGTGGGAGGTCTGGCTGGTGAGGGCGGCCTCGATGCGCTTCTGGTACTTGCCCTGGCCGACCTGGATCAGGCTCGCGTCGTTGAGGCGGAGCCAGGGGATGTCGCGGGCTTCCGCCGCGCGGACCAGCGCGAGGGCGGAGGGGCCGAGGGAGCGGCGGCCGGCGTAGTGGTCGAAGTCGGCGATGGTCTCGGCGAGGTCGAAGCGTTCGTCGTCGCGGGGGGCGATGAGCTCGAGGAGGATGGTGCGGGCGACCTCGCCGGCCTCGAGGCCGATCTCCTCGGATTCGTAGCCGTAGAGGACCTCGACCTCGTCGGGGTCGGCGGCGGGGCGGGTCATGGCGATCTCGGCCGGGGCGCCGGCGCGGTTCTGCAGCGCGATGGCGACCTGGGCCATCAGCTCGCCGAGGTGGCAGTCGGGGGCCTCGAGGCGCTCGGGGAGGGGTTCGCCGGTCTCGGCGGTGGCGGTGAGCAGGCCCGGGAGCTCGTCGAAGAGGGGGGCGAGGGCGTCGGCGTAGTCGGAGACGGGCTTGCCGGCGCGGCGGTGCAGGTCGACGGTGAGGCGGATGAGCGGCTGCTTGGCGTAGACGTTCGGGCCCACGTAGACGGCGGTCGAAACGATCTCCATGGCGGCTCCCCCGTGCGGCTCTGCTGCGAGGAGTAGCGTCCCGCGCGCGGAAGGGAAAGGTGGCTTGGCAGGCGTGGGGCGGGG
>NZ_CALLYO010000471.1 GCF_937858865.1 uncultured Amaricoccus sp.
AACCTGGTCAGGACCGAAAACAGCTTGCCGTCCTGCCAGTGCCCGGGAAATTGCTGGAACTCGGGGAAGTAGTCGGCGAAATGGTAGTCGGCGGGATCGAGTTCTTCGATGTAGCCGGCCGCGTTGAGCTGCTGGACGTATTCCGCGTCCGAGAGGATGATGTCAAAGGTCCCGGGCGGAGACTGGGCGATGAGCCCGAGCATGTTGTCGCCACCCGTATAGTACTTCGGCTTGAACTTGACGTTGTTCTCGGCCTCGAAGGTGGCGACGACGTCGGGCTCGGCGTGCCCGTACCAGGCCAGCATGGTGAGCTCCACCGGCTGAGCGAAGGCACGCCGGTTGAGGAAGGGCGTCGCGAGAAGGCCGCCGGCGAGGGCAGTGGCGCCCTTGAGGAAGTGGCGGCGCGTCCCGGAGGACAATCTCAGGTCTGACATCTGCGGTTCTCCACCCTGCTTTCGATACCTCTTAGCAATGCGGGTTCCATTAGAGAAATTGATTGGACAAATGCGTCCATAAGGCAGGGAAATGCCAGGCCTACAGCCCGCGCAGCTCGCCGGGTGCGCGCGAGGGGTCGCCCGAGGTGCCGGCCTCGTCAAGTCGCGTGATGATGTGGTTGATCAGGCCGATGCCGGCGCTGGTGAGCCGCGGGTGCTTGTAGAA
The DNA here is from genome assembly GCF_937858865.1 of uncultured Amaricoccus sp. GTDB lineage: Bacteria > Pseudomonadota > Alphaproteobacteria > Rhodobacterales > Rhodobacteraceae > Amaricoccus. The sequence goes on from NZ_CALLYO010000471.1 coordinate 661, forward strand.
GAGCCCGACGCGAATGTCCTCGAGCGGCGGCAGCCCGTCGTCCGAGCCAAGGACACGCATGCCGGGGAGAAGTGTGTGGCGGGTCAGCGCGCTGACCCCAAGGCCGTTCAAAACGGCGTTCTGCAGGCCGGAGATGCCGGGGCTCGTGTAGGAGATCCGCCAGCGGATGCGGGCGGCATCGAGGGCGCGAATCATTCGGGCGCGGTAGGTGCAACCGTCGGGGTGAGCTGCGATCCGCAGTTCGGCATCGACTCCAATGTGCGCTTCCTCAGCGCCGGTCCATATCGGGCGCTCGATCCAGGAGCGGGAGAGGTACTGTGTGCGCTCGGCGTCGACCATCGCGATCACAAGGTCAAGGTCATCTGCGCGCATCCGCTCGAGGATGGCGCCGCTGAGGCCGCAGTGGATCTCCAGGGCGATGTCCGGATGCTGCCGGACGTAGCCCGTGATGACTCCCTGAAGGAAGGCGACGGCGTAGTCGCTTGGCAGGCCAACGCGGAGCGTCCCCGAGTGCTTGGCACGGCTAAAGAAGGCGGCGGCATGGTCGTTGAGGCGCAGGATTTCGCGCGCGTAGCTAAGCAGCATCTCGCCGTCGGGCGTGAGATGGAACGACCTGCCGTCCTGGCGGAGAAGGGGATGCCCGACGAGCTCCTCGAGGCGACGCATCTGCAACGAGATCGCTGGCTGAGTCCGACCGAGCGTTACGCCGGCCTTGGTGAAGCTGCCGAGGTCGACGATCGAGACAAAAGTGCGTAGCAAATCGGTTTGCAGGTTGGTCAGCGGCTGAGTCATTTTTGTACCTGATGTCAGCATCAGAACTATAAATTTCTCATATGCCAAGCGCCCCGTCTATCCGGTTGTGCGTGTCCGACCTGGAGATGACGATGCCCGACAATACCGTCTTCGCCGCCGAGCTGGCCTGGCCCGATTACCATGGGAAGGTGCGCGACGGCGCGGTGCCGATCCTGCTGCCGATTGGCTCGATGGAGCAGCACGGCCATCATATGCCGATGCACGTCGACGTGCTGCTGCCGGTCGAGTTCGCGCGGCGGGTCGCGTCGGAGATCGGCGCCCTCGTCGCCCCGCCCTTCACCTACGGCTACAAGTCGCACCAGAAGTCGGGCGGCGGAAACCACCTGCCGGGCACGACGAGCCTCGACGGCGCGACGCTCGTGTCCGCGCTGCGCGACGTGATCAAGGAGTTCGCGCGCCATGGGGTGCGGCGGATGTGCCTCGTCAACGGCCATTTCGAGAATTCCTGGTTCATCATCGAGGGGATCGACCTCGCGCTGCGCGAACTGCGTTGGGACGGCATCGACGACATGAAGATCGTCGTGCTCTCCTATTGGGACTTCGTCGACAAGGCGACGATCGCGCGGCTCTACCCCGACGGCTTCACCGGCTGGGATCTTGAGCACGGCGGCGTGCTCGAAACCTCGCTGATGCTGGCGCTTTATCCGCACCTCGTGCACCTCGACCGCGCGGTGGACCATCCGCCGGCGGAGTTCCCGCCCTACGACGTCTATCCGCCGCGCAGGGAGTGGACCCCGGCGAGCGGCACGCTGTCCTCGCCGAAGCAGTCCTCGCGCGAGAAGGGAGAGATCCTGCTCGACGTCTGCGTCGCCGGAATTGTCCGCGCGCTCCGCGACGAGTTTCCCGACGCGGCGAAGCCGGTCGCGACGAGCGAGTCGGCGCCGGCCGGCGCCTGACCGCGCTGTACGTATCGACCGAAAACCTGAGTGGAACGCTACGATGCTGGACGACATGCTGCACGTCATGCAATGGCACAACGGGGAGAAGGAATACTCGCCCTTCTCGGACGCCGAGATGACCCGTCGCCAGGCCGATGTGCGCGGCTGGATGGCAAAGAACGACGTCGATGCGGCGCTGTTCACTTCCTACCACGGCATCAACTACTATTCCGGCTGGCTCTACTGCTACTTCGGTCGCAAGTACGGCATGGTGATCGACCACGCCAACGCGACGACGATCTCGGCCGGCATTGATGGCGGCCAGCCGTGGCGGCGCAGCTTCGGCGACAACATCACCTACACCGACTGGCGCCGCGACAACTTCTATCAGGCGGTGCGCCAGCTTACCGCCGGGGCGAAGCGCGTCGGGATCGAGTTCGACCACGTGTCGCTCGCCTTCCGCCGCCAGCTCGGGGAGGCGTTGCCGGGCGTCGAGTTCGTCGATGTCGGCCAGCCGTCGATGTGGATGCGCACGATCAAGTCGGCCGAAGAGCAGAAGCTGATCCGCGAGGGCGCGCGCGTCTGCGACGTCGGGGGCGCCGCCTGCGTGGCGGCAGTGAAGGCGGGGGTGCCGGAGCACGAGGTTTCGATCGCCGCCACGAACGCGATGATCCGGGAGATCGCCAGGTCGTTCCCGTTCGTCGAACTTATGGACACATGGACCTGGTTCCAGTCAGGCATCAACACCGACGGGGCGCACAACCCGGTCACCAACCGGGTGATCGAGTCCGGCGACATCCTGTCGCTCAACACCTTCCCGATGATCTTCGGCTACTATACGGCGCTGGAGCGGACGTTGTTCTGCGACTACGTCGACGATGCGAGCCTCGACATCTGGGAGAAGAACGTCGCAGTGCACCGGCGCGGGCTCGAGCTGATCCGGCCGGGGGCGCGCTGCAACGACATCGCTGCGGAACTCAACGAGATGTACCGGCAGTGGGATCTGCTGAAGTACCGCTCCTTCGGCTACGGCCACTCGTTCGGCGTGCTCTGCCACTATTACGGTCGCGAAGCTGGCGTGGAGTTGCGCGAGGACATCGACACGGTGCTCGAGCCCGGGATGGTCGTCTCGATGGAGCCGATGGTCATGCTGCCCGAGGGCGCGCCAGGTGCCGGCGGCTATCGCGAGCACGACATCCTGATCGTTAAGGAGGACGGCACCGAGAACATCACCGGCTTTCCCTTCGGACCCGAGCACAACATCGTGCGGAACTGATCCGGACGGCGCGCCCCGGGGGCGTGCCGCCGTTCCCCTTCATCTGGCTTCCTGTGGCCCATCCGCCGGACGCCATGACGAGCTCGGCTACGAGGGCGGCTACGGGGCCGTGCGTCCGAACGCGACCGCTTGGCACTGGCGCCGCGCTGAGGCCATGGCTTCGACTTGCGTGCCTCTGACCTTCGGCGAGGTCTACCAGATAAACCGGAGCGAGGAGGTCGTGGTGATCAACGGCACGAACAGCTCGAACGCTCGAAGAACACTGGTCTCTTTAAGATCAATGGCTTGCGCCCCAGAGACTGTTCGACCGCAGTCGCCGTTGCTCCGCCA